>JBBRHN010000352.1:0-2762 GCA_038222685.1 Chthoniobacterales bacterium
TTTGCTGGGCATTGCGGTCGGCGTGGCCTCATTTACGGCACCGCTTTATCTCTCCGAAGTCTCGCCGCAATCGGTGCGCGGGTCGATGATTTCGATGTATCAACTCATGATCACGATCGGCATCGTGATGGCGTTTCTCAGTAATACCTGGCTCGCAACCTATGCCACGGTCGACGGCGTAACGGGCGGTCATTGGCGCCTGATGCTGGGCGTGATCGCGATTCCAGCCGCTGTAATGTTTGTCGGCGTTTTTTTCCTGCCCGAGAGTCCACGGTGGCTTTTTCTCAAGGGTTTTCAGGACAAAGCCGTCGGGGTTTTCAAGCAGTTAAAACTCGATGACGCAGAGATTGCGGCGGAGATTCACGAAATCGAAGACAGCCTGAAGATCAAACAGGATGGATTTTCGCTCTTGAAAAACAATCCGAACTTCCGGCGAGCCATCGGCCTCGGCGTCGGTTTGCAAATCATTCAGCAACTCACGGGTATCAACGTCATCATGTATTACGCGCCGCGCATTTTCGGCATGGCGGGATTTGAAGATGTGAACGAGCAAATGTGGGGAACGGTCATCGTCGGCGTGACGAATGTGCTGGCGACGTTCATCGCGATTGCGTTTGTGGATCGCATCGGGCGCAAGCCGATTATGTATGCGGGATTCGCCGTGATGGGCGTCGCTTTGCTGAGCGTTGGGACGTTGTTTCTCATTGGAGGCGAGACGCGGATGATCCCGAATGCTAAAGGCATCGAAGAGGCTTCAATTGTTTTAAAGAGTCTGGATTTTGCCTATCCCGCGATCTTCTCACTGCTGATTTTCATTGTTGGTTTTGCCATGAGTGCCGGGCCGATTATTTGGGTGATCTGCTCGGAGATCTACCCACTGGCCGGACGCGACCTCGGGGTGACCTTCAGCACGGGAACAAACTGGATTGCCAATGCGATCGTGGGCATGACTTTCCTCTCGCTCATCAACGGGTTTGGACCAGGTAACACGTTTATTCTCTACGGCGCGCTCAACGTTTTGTTCGTGATCTTCTTCCTGATTTTTGTGCCGGAAACCAAAGGCATCTCGCTGGAGAAAATCGAACGAAATTTGATGTCGGGTCTCCCGCTAAGGAAAATCGGACGCTAACGTTTGAGCTTTCGGCGTAGGATGCGAAAGGCGTCGGTTGTTTCCTCCACGCGAAGGAGCAAACAGCCGGCGATGTAGGCAAATGCGCCTCCTCCAATCAGGACAAAGACCGTGAGAGCCTGTTGCCAGAGGATGGGTCTGGGGAAGACATGCGCCGCACCGATAAGACCACCCCAGCAAACCAAACCAAGAGGAATGGTCGCCAGCGTGCAGCGGACGATGGTTGATGCAAAGCGGTCTGCGTCGAGTTTACGAGCGGGGGCACGCATTAGGAAATAGAGAGCAGCGAAGTTCAGCGTCGCACAAATGGTCGTCGAAAGCGCCAGGCCTTTGTGTCCCAGCCCGAGATGGAACATGAACCAATAGTTGAGCACCACGTTGAGGGCGACGGAACCAAAGCTCACAAGCATCGGCGTCCATTTTTTGTTGATCGCGTAAAAGGCGGGCGAGAGCACCTTGATGCAGGCGTAGGCGACGAGGCCGAGCGCGTAGTATTGGAGAGCGCCGCCGGTTTGCTGCGTGTCGGCGGCGAGGAATCGCCCGTGTTCGTAGATCAGGCCAATGATCGGCACAGACAAAAACCACAGCCCGACAGCGGCAGGGAGCGTGAGAAAAACCGCGAGACGCATCGCTTTGCCCAGCGTCGGACCGAACTCGCTGGTGTCCGCCCCCGCCGCAATGCGTGAGACGACGGGAAGAGTAATGGTCGCCACCGCGACGCCGAAAACGCCGATGGGCAATTGCATGAGTCGAAACGCGCTATTGAGCCAAGTGACCGCATCCGCACCGACATGCGCTGCAAACCCTGTGTTGATGAGCACATTAACCTGCACGGCGCTCGCGGCGATGACCGATGGCACCATAAGCACGAGGATTCGGCGGATGCCCGGATCGCGCCACCGAAAGTCCGGACGGAAGGAAAAGCCGGCGCGGCGCAGACTCGGGAATTGCGTGACCAACTGGAGCAACCCGCCGAGCAACGTGCCGAAGGCGAGGCCGAGGAGCGCGTTGCGTCCGAACGCCGGGTCAATCCACCAGCCGAAAAGAGCACCACCGAGGATCGAACCGATGTTGAAAAAACTCGAAGCCATCGCCGGCGCGGTAAATATGTTTCGGGAATTTAGCATCCCCATCACGAGCGCCGCCAGCGAGACGAGGAGGATGAAGGGATACATAATCTGCGTTAGCAGAATCGTGAAGGCCATCTCCTCCGAGCCGAAGCCGCGAGCGAGCAAGCCGACCAGCTGTGCGGAAAGCAACACGCCTGCAACGGTCACCACGCTCATAAACACGGCAACGAGCGTCATCATTTTCGACGCCAGCTCCCACGCCGAAGCCGGGCCGTCTTTTTCGATGCGTTGCGAAAAAACAGTCACGAACGCCGTCGAGAGCGCCCCCTCGGCAAACAGGTCACGGAGGAGATTCGGAATTCGGAAGGCAATGATAAATAGCCCCATCGCCGCCGTGCCGAACAGAGAGTTGAAAAGGACTTCGCGCACCAACCCCAGCACGCGACTGCACATCACAGCGAGCGCGATGATCCCGCTGGCTTTCGTGTTAAGTTTCTTTCCGTCGCTCATCTTGCGGCTGCTTTGTGAAGTCGTTCCATAATCGCGGCACCGAGTCCGTGCGC
>JBBRHN010000353.1:0-2734 GCA_038222685.1 Chthoniobacterales bacterium
GGCGGTTTCAGCGCAAGATGGCGGGTTCATGGATATTGTTTACTTCGATTTGGAGACCAAGCGGACGGCGAATGATGTCGGCGGGTGGGACAAGAAGGACAAGATGGGGATGTCGATCGGGGTGACGTATAGTTCGGCGGATGAGAAGTATGAAATTTTTCCCGAGGAACGGGCGGGGGACTTGATTGCGCGGTTGCAGCGGGCGGATTTGGTGGTGGGGTATAACGTATTGCGGTTTGATTACGAGGTGTTGATGGCCTACACGGTTTTGTCGTTACCGGAGTTTTTGCCGACGTTGGATTTGTTGGTGGAGATCGAAAAGGTGCTTGGGCATCGATTGAAGCTGGAGGATGTGGCGCAGGGGACGCTGGGGATCGGGAAGGTGGCGGAGGGGCTGGATGCGATCCGGTGGTATCGCGAGGGGCGGATGATGGAGATCGCGGAGTATTGCTGTTTTGATGTGAAGGTGACGCGTCTGGTGCATGAGTTTGGCGCGAAGAATAAAGAAATTTTTTACAATGATCGCTTCGGACGCCGGGAGCGCATCGACATTAATTGGCCATCATGATTCAACCGCTCAAAGCTCCGAAAAGTCACTGGTTTCTGTATTGGATCGACCTGAGCGAGCCGGTGCCGATTGGTGGAGACTGGATGTTGCCGACGTTGGTGATCGTGTGCGACCAATCGGGCACGCCGGTTGCGCCGCCGGAGCTGATGGAAGAGTTAGATCAGGCGAGGGTGGAAAATTTTCTCTATAAGATTTTCGATGGCACGCCGCAGCCGGACCGGCTTTCGGTATCGGCGAGTGATGATTGGGATGAAGAGGCGTGGCAGACGTTTTCGGCTGACTGCAAGATCGACATCCGGTTTCAGAATGCGGGCAGCGAGTCGGTCGAGGAGTTGCAATCGCTGACGAAGACGCTGGTGATGAGGGTGGGGCGCGAGAGCGAGGGGCCGGGGCTTGCGCGGGAGGTGGCGGCGGGTTTGGTGCGCACGGCTCTGCGTGTGAGGTCTGCTTCGAAGCGGGTGGCGATGCTGCGGCTCGCGCTGGAGAAGGATGTGGACTGTGCGCTGGCGCGGATCGAGCTGGCGGATTGGGAGTTTCAGGCGGGGAATTGGAAATCGTGCCTAGGGGCGTATGAAGAAGTGATCGCGCGGGAGGCGCCGAAGTGGCTCGGGGGGCGGAGCATTTGGTGGATCGACCAGGCGACACGGCCCTACTTGCGTGCGATTTATGGCAAGGCGATGACGCAGTGGCACCTGGGACGTTACACGTCCTCGGCCCGGACGCTTGAGGAGCTGCTGACGTTGAACCCGGTTGACAACCAGGGCGCTAGATTTTTGGTTCCGATGTTACACCTGCTGGGGGAATCGCCCGAGCGCGCGATGGTGGCGTTCACGCAATATGCGGAGCGGTATCCGAATGACTACTCGGAGCCGTCGTTTGTATTTGGCTGGGCACTTTGTTACTCGCTCGAGGGATTGGAGCAGGAGGCGCGCGCGAAATATACAGAGGGTTGCCTGAAAAATATCTTTATGGCACCGATGTTGCTCGAGCAACCGGAGCCGCCGAAAGGACTTTGGATGCCGAACGATCGTGCGGAGGCGTCGTATGCATCGGATTTTATTGAGTCTTACGCGGTGCTGTGGGATCGGGAAGCGGGTGCATTGCGTTTGCTGCGGGAGCTTTTCACGGAGTTGCAGCCGAGGATTACAAAGATCATTGAGCACCGCGTGCTCATGTCGGATTTTCAGGATCAACGCTACGAACCGGACTACAAAAAAACGTGGCAGGAGATGGTGACAGAGGACGAGCGACTGATGCTGCCGTGAGCTCTCGCGGGGAGTTTCTGCTCGCGCTCCAAGCGGAGTATGGGGGGAGCATTCCGTTCTGGCGATTCATGCAGGAGGCACTGTATCACGCGGAGTTTGGGTATTACACAACGGGGATCCACGTCATCGGGAGGCGCGGGGATTTCACGACGTTCCCCGCGATGGGCAACACGCTGGGCCGCGCGGTGGCGGCGTGGCTGAAGACTCGGCCGCGACGGCACGTGATCGAGGTCGGTGCGGGACAGGGGCATTTGGCGGAGAGCGTGCGGCGTGCGATGGGATTTTTTCGGCGGCGCGGTGTCCGGTATCACATCGTTGAGATTTCGCCTATTTTGCGGGAGCAACAGCGGCGGCGTTTGGGGCGGGGGGTGACGTGGCACGAGACGCTGGAGTCGGCTTTAAGTGCGGCCGGTGGCGAGGCGGATATTTTTTCCAACGAGTTGGCAGATGCGTTTCCGTGCCGGGTTTTTGAGCGAACGTCCGAGGGGTGGGCCGAGTTGGGTTTGCAGATTGATGGAGGTCTCGTGGGGGAGGTGTTGCGCGAGGCGCAAGTGCCGGAGTCGTCAGCGTTGGTGGCGGAGATGCCGTTGGGGGCGCGCGTCGAAGTGCATGAGGCGTTCCGCAAGTGGCTGGCGGGGTGGCGTCCGTTTTGGCGGAGCGGGCGTTTGCTAACTATTGACTACGGCGACACCATGCCGGCGCTGTATCATCGGCGTCCGCTTGGAACGATCCGTGCGTATGCCCATCACCAGCGTTTGACGGGGAGTGATGTGTATGCGGGATTCGGACGGCGCGATATCACGGCGGACGTTAATTTTTCCGATCTTCGCGTGTGGGGCGAGAAGGCCGGGCTGCGGACGCTGGGGTTGACGACGCTGGCGGAGTTCGTCGCGCGGCACTC
>JBBRHN010000354.1:0-2733 GCA_038222685.1 Chthoniobacterales bacterium
AATTCGTCGCGGAATCCAAGGATGGCGGATGGTTCAATGCCGATGAGAGGTTCTGCGGCGGAGATGCGACCGGAGAGGCGGCGAACGTTTTCTTCGGCGAAGGATTTTGCGCGGCGGACGAGGCCTTTCGAGAGCGAGGCGCGTCCGCTCTCCACGTGATCGGGGATGATAACTTCGTAGCCGAGGAGTTCGAGCAACTCGACGGTTGCAATGCCGGCGTCGAGGTCGTTGAAGTTGGTGAACTCGTCGCAAAAAAGATGCACGCGTCCGATTTGTTTCCGGAGCGGCGAAAGCGGACGATGCTTGGCGAACCAACTCTGGAGGGTGCGGGAATTGAGTCGCGGCATTGTGCGCTCGGGGTGAAATCCGAAGACGCGATTGGCAATGCGGCGGAGAAACGGGTTTTGAAAAACGGCGTTGTAACCTGCGGGAAAAATCGAGGCGAGGCGTGCGCTGTCGGCGAAGTGGGCGATCAGCCAAGAGCGGCGGGGGACGCCGTTGGCATCGTGGTAGTGCTGGAGAAATTCGGCTTTGAGCTTGGCGATGTCAACGCTTGACGGGCACTCGCTCTGGCAGGCTTTGCAGGAGAGGCAGAGATCCATGACCTCTTTGATTTCGTCGCTATCGAACGGCTTCGCGGCATCGGCGGGATCGTTCAGGATTTGGCGCAGGATGTTAGCTCGGGCGCGGGTGGTGTGTTTTTCCTCGCGGGTCGCCATGTAGCTCGGGCACATCGTGCCGCCAGCGAGGGCGGATTTGCGGCAATCGCCGGAGCCGTTGCATTTCTCGGCTGCGCGCACGATGCCACCGGTGTTGCTGAAATCAAAAACCGTTTCGTATTCCGGCGTGGCGTGCCCGGGCGTGTGGCGAAGCTGGGAATCCATCGGCGGCGTCTCGACAATTTTGCCGGGATTGAAGATGCCGTTGGGATCGAATGCGGCCTTCACGTCACGCATGAGGCCGTAGCAATGTTCGCCGACCATGAACGGGATAAACTCGCCGCGGAGGCGTCCGTCACCGTGTTCGCCGCTCAGCGAGCCGCGGTATTTTTTGACAAGGTGCGCGATGTCGGTCGCGACGCCGCGGAACATTTTTAAACCCTCAGGCGACTTCAAGTCGAAGAGCGGGCGGTTGTGGAGTTCACCCGACCCGGCGTGGGCGTAGTTTACGCAGTCGATGCCGTATTTGTTGAGGAGGAGCGCGTTGAACTCCGAAATATAGGCCGGAAGATCGCGGACATCGACGGCGGTGTCCTCAACAACTTCGCGAGGCTTGGCGTCGCCGACGATGTTGCTGAGCAAGCCTTGACCCGCACGGCGAAGTTCCCAAACCTTCGCGCTTTCGCTGCCGCGGAGCACGGGCGCAGCGTAACCGAGGTTGGCTGCGGCCCAATCCGCCTTCACGGCCGCAACGGCGGATTCGACTTCGGCTTCGGAGTCACGGCGAATTTCGACGACGAGAATTGCACCCGGGTCGCCGACCACAAACGAGCGGTTGCGCTGTTGTTCGGCGTTGGATTTTGTGCAATCCAAGATGTGGCGATCGATGAGTTCGCAGGCAGACGGACGGTGCGCGAGCGCGGGAAGATTGGCGTGGAGCGCCTCATCGACGGTGCGAAAATGCCCGCAGACGAGCGCGGCGAATGGCGGGGGGAGGGGGTCGCAATCAAGCTCGAACTCGACTCCAAAAAACAACGTGCCCTCGGAGCCCGCGATGAGTTTGCAGAAATTGAACGGCTTGTCGGACTCCGCGGCGAGGGCGTCTGCGTCCATCAGCAAATCGAGCGCATAGCCGGTGTTGCGGCGCGGGATGGAGGCGAGCGGGAAGTTTTCGCGGATCGCTCGGCGGTTTTCCGGATCGCCGAGGATGTCGCGGATGCGGCGATACACGCGGGTTTCGATTGAGTCGGGAGCAGCGCACTTTTGCTCAAACTCCGCCGCGGTGAGGGCGCGAAAAACACCCTCGGTTCCGTCGCTAAAAAAACCGCGCACGGAGACAAGGTGCTCGCGCGCGCTGCCGTAAACGATGGAATTTGAACCGCACGAATTGTTGCCAACCATGCCGCCAATCATGGCACGGTTGGCGGTGGAGGTTTCGGGGCCGAAGAGCAGGCCATGGGGCTCGAGCGCGTGATTGAGTTCGTTGCGGACCACGCCCGGCTGCACACGAACCCGGCGCGTGGCTTTGTCGATGGATAGGGTTTTTGTGAAGTTTTTTGAGCAATCCACGACGATTCCGTTACCGACCACCTGACCCGCAAGCGAGGTGCCGGCAGTGCGAGGGATCAAGCTGATGCGGTGCTCGTTCGCGAAACGGATTAGCTCACGGATATCCGACTCGTTGGCCGGGAAGGCTACTGCCAGAGGCATCTCCTGATATTCCGATGCGTCGGTCGCGTAGAGGCGTCGGATGGTTTTTCCAGTTTGCAAATCGCCGGACAGCTTTCGCGCCAGCGTTGGCAAGAGGCTCTCGTCGTGGGCGGTTGCGGGCACGTTCTACTTTCCGAGCTTCTCCGCAAATTCACCAAACCGCCGCGCGGCGTAGGCGGCGAGGGCCGGACGGACGAGAGGGCTTACAATTTTAAAAAGCACGAGGAGGGTTCCGAAGAGATTGCGCGATTCGCGGATCTCAGGTTTCGTCGGCTTGTCTTTGCTCTTGCGGTCGTGAACGGTCTTCGTGACAACCCGCGTGCGTCGCTTGGGGCCTGCGAGCATATACCCGATCGCCGCTGCG
>JBBRHN010000355.1:0-2706 GCA_038222685.1 Chthoniobacterales bacterium
CGAATATACTGCGCGAGACCCGGGGCGTCGAGCGATCCGACGAGTTGGGCCCATGCGAGATGGATGCCCGAGCGAAGGCGTTTCACGCGAGTGGCGACGACGAAGTGCTCGTTCCAAACCATGTTGTAGAGGCCTTCGGGAGAGAATTTTCCGCGATGGCTCTGGTCGCTGTCGAAGCGGGGCGCGATGTGATGGATGACGCGAAGATCCGGGTCAAACGCTGCCTCATACCCTGCAGCGGCGACGTCGAGGCAGAGCGCGATTTCCCAGTGGACCTGCGCACCCGTTCCCCGAAGGCGGCGTTCGAAGCCGCCCTTGCGCAAGATTTCGCCGCGCACGGCCGCGTTGCAGCCTTTGATCGTGTCGACCCGGCGATAGTCACCTCCGCCTCGGTGGTGGTTGCCGAGAAATCGGCCATACCAAGTGAAAATTCCCACGCGTTTCGTCGTGGGCTCTGCGGCTCGCATTTCGGGGTGGTCTCGCAAAAGGTCGCGTCCGCCGAGGATGCCGAGGCTCGGATTTTGCGCAAAACGTGATTCGATCCGCGAAATCCAATCCGGCAGCGGCTCGGCGTCGTCGTCGAGGAGGCAAACAACGTCCCCGGTTGTGACGGCCGCGGCGACGTTCATACTCGCGATGACGCCCGGTTCGAGCGTGACGGCTACCTCAGGCGCAAGTGGCGACTTTTGCAGAAGCTCCATCGTTGCGATGTCGCCCGCACGCACTCCGATGACGATTTGATCCGCCGGACGAATCTGTTTGGAGAGTCCGTCGAGTGCCTTCGCGAGAAAATCCGGACGCCGGAAGGTCGGAACAATGACCGAGATTTTCATTTTCTCAGAGGCCGAACTTGGGCGGGGCATTTTTCTTCTGAACTTGATCGATCCAAAACGTGCTCCTCGGCTGCCTGCGGTATTTCAGCACCCAGCCGGGCAATCGCCAAAACGCAATCGCGATTTCCGTCAAAAAAATCCAAGCGGCGAGAATGGTCTCGCGTGAGAGGCGTCGTCCGCGGAACTGCGAGAGCACAACGAGAACGATGTGGATTGGTAGCCGAAATGCCACCTGAGCCGTGCTTGCGCCGAAATCGAAGGTGCTGACGACGCGCGGTTCCCAGCGGTTTGCGAGTTTCGATGCGGAAGGGATCGGGCGTGAGGGATGATCAATCGTTGCATCCGGCACGAACACGATCGCGCAACCCAAACGCGCGATGCGCGAAAAAAACTCCATATCCTCAAAAGCTGTTCGAAACCGTTCGTCGAATCCGCCAACGTCGGCGAAGAGACTTTGGCGCATGGCAAAGTTACACGATGGAGGCGCTTCGATGCCCGTTGGACTGTGCGGCGCCTCCCACAGTAAAGAATGTTTCCCGTCACCTGTCCGGTGAGTGGCCCCCGCAAGAGCGACTCGCTGTTCCCCGGAAATCTTCGCAATTGCCGCGCAATAGCTCGCGACGAGATGAGCGGAGGGCAGGCAGTCATCGTCGAGAAAAATGAGCCACTCACCCGTCGCCTCACGCGCGCCAAGGTTTCGATTGGCACCCGGGCCCGTGCGCGAGCCGGCGTGCCGTTTCGCGTCCGGGAATCTGTGCGCGAGCATCTCCGCCGTCTCGACCCCGTCGCTGTCGTCGCAAACATGCACGTCCAGTGAGCCATCGGTGGGTAGTTGCTCCAGCAAAAGACTTAGGCACATCGCGAGCTCGGGCGCCCGATTGCGCGTGGGAATGATGAGGCTGATGCTTGGTGTGGGCGTCATTCGGAGAGTGGCGGAAGCCTGAAGGCGGCGAGGTGTTTTGCCAACATGCCTTTTGCGGTGAGGTGTGAGCGTTGGAAGGCTAAGCCCGCTTTGCCCATATCGCTCGCAAGCGCGAGATCGGCGAGCAAACTCATAATAGCAGCCGCGAGATCCGTCGGATCTTGAGCGGCGTGCAGGCCGGTCACGCCGTCTTGAATCCATTCTCGCGGGGCGGGCGCGGGGCCACAGATCACAGGCTTTGCGTAGCTCCAAGCCTCCGCATACGCGATTCCAAAAGACTCATCGCTCGACGGCATACAGAAAATGTCACAGGCGGCAAACGCATCCGCGATGGTCTTTTGATCGGGAGTGCCGAGGTCGCGCACATTTTCTGACGGGATGGTTGCAAGGAGTGCCGGAGCGTCCGGCCCATCTTCGCCGGCGACGAGGAGCACGGCGTTTGGAAACCTCGCGATCACAAGCGGCCAGGCTCGCACCAAAAATTGGAAACCTTTTTCCGCAACGCGGCGTCCGACAAAAAGCACGGACGGGCCAGCGACGCCGAGAGCCGTTCGGAACCCGGCGCCATCGCCATCCGTCCCACACATCGGCGGCAGCCCGCAGACAACTAGTTTCGATTGCTCCACACCGCGACGGGTCAAATGCCCGGCTTCAAACTGCGACTGACAAAAAACCGTGTCGGCTTTGTTATAGAGACGAACATCGATCTCGTCGTCACCCCACTGGCCGGGATGGACAGCCGGCCAGACGGTGAACGAGGCACCGAGCTGGCGCGCGCGGGCACTCAAGGCAAAGCCCAAAAAGTCCCAACCCGTCCCGACGAAATGAATCGATGTCGGCCGCGCCGATGTCGCTTGCCGGAGTTCATTAGCAAACGCGCGGCGGATCGATAGGTCCAGCAATGCGTGGAAGATTCTGCGAGGGGCGAGGCGCATCCAGAGCGGCATTGCC
>JBBRHN010000356.1:0-2701 GCA_038222685.1 Chthoniobacterales bacterium
AAATACGTTCCCGTAGCCGCCCGTGCAGAGCAAAACAGCGTCGCCGGCGTGCGATGAGACTTCGCCCGTCGTCATGTCGCGAACCACGATGCCTTTCGCGTGTCCGTCAACCACGACGAGATCCATCATCTCGGTTTTTGGAAACATTTTGACGTTCCCCAGCGCAATCTGGTGGCTCAATGCCGAATAAGCGCCGAGCAGAAGTTGCTGGCCAGTCTGACCGCGCGCATAAAATGTCCGCGAGACCTGTGCGCCACCAAAAGAGCGGTTGTCGAGCAATCCCCCGTATTCACGGGCAAACGGAACGCCCTGCGCGACGCACTGGTCAATAATCGACGCGCTGACCTCCGCAAGCCGGTGAACATTTCCCTCACGCGAGCGAAAATCTCCGCCCTTGATCGTGTCGTGAAAGAGCCGGTAAACACTGTCGCCGTCGTTTTGATAGTTCTTCGCCGCGTTGATCCCGCCTTGCGCCGCAATCGAGTGCGCACGACGCGGGCTGTCCTGATAGCAAAAGCATTTCACGCGGTAACCCTGCTCTGCCAGCGTCGCGGCCGCAGACGCGCCAGCGAGGCCCGAACCGACGATGATGAGTTCGAATTTGCGCTTGTTCGCCGGGCTGACGAGTTTCGCGTTGTTCTTGAAGGACGTCCACTTTTTGTCGAGCGGACCAGCGGGTATTTTTGCGTCGAGCGTCATTTCGAAATTCCTTTCCCTAAACCAAATACGAGGATGGAAATCGGGATGGATGCATAACCAAGGAAGAGCAGCCACGCGTAGGCCTTGGTCACGAACTCCAGCAGCGGACGAAGGCGGCGATTCGTGATGCCGAGGGTCTGAAACAAACTTCCGAGGCCGTGGCTCAAATGCAGCGTGAGAAGGAAAAGCCCGATCAAATACACAGCCACGATCCACGGGTTGCTGAAGCCGACGACGACCATTTTGAAAACATCATGAACCTCGTGCCCATCGAGCATCGTATCCATGTGCTGATACGACGGATCGATAATGCGCACCGTGAAATGCGCGAGATGGAAAACGATAAATGCCAGCACAACAATCCCGCTCAACCGCATCGTGCGCGCAAAAACTGTCGTCTGGATGGGATCGGAGGCGAGATACTTTTTCGGTCGAGCTGCCTGATTTTCCTTCCACAACAAGGCGATGAAAAAAATGTGCGCAACCAGAATTCCCAGCAACGCGATGCGAATCACCCACAGCATCGGGCCGAGATCAGCGAGGTGCTTTGCGTAGGCGTTAATCCAATCCGGGCCGAGAAATATCGTGAAGTTGCCCAGCAAATGCCCGGTCACGAACGCGGCGAGCGCGATGCCCGTCAGCGCGACGATTGTTTTTTTTCCAATTGAGGAAAACAGCCACCGAATGATGGGATGCGGGCCGGAGCGTTTTGTGGTGGATGCCGAGATCATGTGCGAGCTTTGTGTATAAGTTCAGCTAATAAATCGCAAGAAAAATCATCGTTCGCAGAAAAACCGTTCGCTCAAAGGAGGAAACGCTCCGCGAAGCCGGTTCGGACGCGCCTACCGACGAGATCTTTTGGTAAAAATATGCTTTCCGTCACGAACGTGCCTCGCGAATGATGTCACCCATGTCGAACAAAATGCGCGTGGGGATTATCGGATGCGGGAACATCAGCGGGATTTATGCGGAGGCGGGGCAGAAGTTTCACGACATCGAGATTGCGGCTTGCGCGGATCTTGATCTGGAGCGGGCTCAGGCAGTGGCAGAGAAACACGGGATTGCCCAGGCCGTGCGAGTCGAGCAACTCCTGGCCGACAGCAGCATTGAGTTGCTGATCAATCTCACCGTGCCTGCCGTGCATTGCACGGTGGCGCTGGAAGCAATCAAGGCGGGCAAGCATGTTTACAATGAAAAGCCGCTGGCTCTTAAACGGCGCGAGGCTCGTGAGTTGATCGGCTTGGCGCGCGAAAAAAATCTGCGAGTGGGTTGTGCGCCCGACACGTTTCTCGGTGCGGGACTCCAGACCTGCCGCAAACTGATCGATGAGGGTGTGATCGGGGAGCCGGTTGGCGGGTCAGCGTTTATGCTTTCGAACGGTGTCGAGGGCTGGCATCCGAATCCGGAGTTTTTCTACAAAAAAGGGGCAGGCCCGCTATTTGACATGGGCCCGTATTATCTCACGGCTCTCACGACATTGATGGGGCCGATCCGGCGCGTTTGCGCCTCAGCGAGGATCAGCTTTGACGAGCGCACGATCAAAAGTCAGCCGCTGGCGGGAGGTAAAATCAAAGTGGAAACGCCGACGCACGTTGCGGCGGTTTTGGATTTTGAATCCGGCCCGGTGGTCACGCTGACGACGAGTTTTGATGTCCAAGCGCACGGGCTTCCGAACATCGAGATTTATGGATCGGAAGGCACGCTCTCGGTTCCTGATCCCAATACATTCGGCGGCCCGGTGAAGATTCGCCGTGCGGGCGAGGATCATTGGACCGAAATGCCACTGGCTTTCGGCTACGCGGAAAACAGCAGAGGGTTGGGAGTTGCGGAGATGATCTCAGCGATCCGGAGCGGACGCGACCACCGCGCGAGCGCCCGCACGGCGTATCACGTCCTCGACGTCATGCACTCGATTCTCGACTCGTCGGAAAGCGAGCGCCACGTCGAACTCGCGAGTTCGATGACACGCCCCGCGCCAATGCCAGACGGGTTGACGCACGGC
>JBBRHN010000357.1:0-2695 GCA_038222685.1 Chthoniobacterales bacterium
CGGCTCAATGAAAACTCTCTCCCTCGAAAATCGCGGCGCGCTCGTCACGGGATCCACGCGGGGAATTGGCGCAGCCATCGCCGACGGCCTGGCCGAATCGGGAGCGCGGGTCGTGCGGCACGGACGGGACAATACGGACAAGGTTCCCGAGCCTTGCCTTCTTTGCGATTTGCTCGAACCGGAGGCGGCGACCGGGCTTTTAAATCTTGCGTTCGAGGCTTCGCCGGAGCTCGACATTCTTGTTTGCAATGCGGGGAGCTTCTTTGATCGTCCATTTTTGGAGATGGATCGGGCTCGGTGGAACAAAACTCTGAAGCTTAACGTCGAGACGCCGTATTTCCTTATTCAGGATTTTGCCCGCCGGCTTGTCGCGGGTCAGCGCGGCGGATCCGTCGTAATCATTGGATCCACGAATGGCATTCAGGCGGAAGAAGATTCCACAGCTTACGACATTTCGAAGGGAGCACTCGCGATGATGACAAAAACCTTGGCCGTAGCACTCGCGCCTCATCGCATTCGAGTGAACTGCGTGGCTCCAGGCCTCATCCGCACACCGCTGACCGCGCCTTGGATGGATGCTCAACCGGCAAAGGTAAAACACTATGAGAGCAACATCCTTCTCGGGCGAATCGGGGCCGGCGAAGACTGCGCGGGTGCCTGCGTTTTTCTTTGCTCGGATGCTGCGTCTTACATTACTGGCCAGACGCTTTATGTGGATGGCGGTCTCACCGCGGTTCAGATCGGAAAGCAGGCATGATGAAGGTGCTCGACCTGCCAACTCCAGCCGTTGTGATCGACATCGATGCGATGGAGAAAAACCTTCGCTTGATGCAGTCGCGATGCAGTGAGACGGGGGTCGGTCTCTGGCCGCATTGCAAAACCCACAAACTGGTGCCGGTATTGCGCCGGCAGTTGGAGTTAGGGGCGGGAGGCGCCACTGTCGCGAAAATCGGCGAGGCCGAGGCTTTGTTGCCGTCGGGTGTTCGCAATATTTTTATCGCACACTCGATCGTGCGCCTCGACGCGGCTC
Organism: Chthoniobacterales bacterium; assembly: GCA_038222685.1. Classification (GTDB taxonomy): domain Bacteria; phylum Verrucomicrobiota; class Verrucomicrobiia; order Chthoniobacterales; family Terrimicrobiaceae; genus JBBRHN01. The sequence continues at coordinate 1,031 of JBBRHN010000357.1, forward strand.
CGCGCCTGCGGGATTTGCGAGAAAAACTAGATCGCCTGATTTTGGCCGTGACGAGCGAACCCCAACTCGCTGCTTTCGAAAAGGTGATCGAGGCGGCAGGGATTGAGGTGGAGGTGATGCTCGGTGTTGATGCAGGATTGGGACGTGAGGGAGCGAGAACTCCTGAGTCTGCCGCGCGGCTCGCAGAGCGCATCCGGGAGTGCCCCCGCATGAAACTGACCGGAATCTACAGCCACGAAGGCAACTCTTACCGTCGTGACGAGCCAGATCTTGAGGCGTTTGCGAACGGCGTCCATACGCGCCTGATGGAGTATCGAAGCGCCATTGGCGGCGATCTGCTGCTCTGGCCAGGATGCAGCGTGACGGCCCTACTCATGGCGGGCAAAGAAGCGGTTGAAGTCGTCCGACCGGGGGCATACGTCTTCGGCGACCTGAGTCTTTGTGAGAGCGATCCAATTTTACCTTGGGATCAAGCCGCCTTGAGTATTATCGCGACGGTCGTTGATCGTCCCGATGAGCATCTCGCGCTGATTGACGCGGGCTCAAAAGTTTTTAGTTCGGATCGTTCGCTTGCCGGTTTGTGCGGTAGGGAACGGGATCGTCGCCATCTCACAGTAACGAAACTGAGTGAAGAGCATGGGTTCGTCACTTGGACGGAGGCCGCGGGCCCGGCGGTGGGCGAAATCTTGCGCATCATTCCGGCGCACGTCTGCACGGTTGTCAATCTCCGCTCGGAAATCTACGTCGCGAAAGGCGATGATATTGTGGACACATGGAAAGTCGATGCCCGTGGGTGTTCGGTGTGACCCGCATCTCCGAAGGTTGCCATGCAAAATAAACATTCTAACATGCGAAACATATGCCTGACATGATCCGAGGAATTTTCACACCGAACATCGTTCCGTTTCACGCGGATCACCGTATTAACGAAGAGGAACTCCGACGCTACATTCAGTGGCTCCTCGAGCGGGGCGTGACCGGAATTTACCCCAATGGGAGCACGGGGGAATTTATTCGACTGAGCTATGAGCAACGGATCCGCGTCGTGGAAATTGTGATGGAAGAAACGCGGGGGAAAGTGCCCGTGTTGGCCGGAGCAGCCGAGCCCAACCTCGACATGGTGCTCGATGCGTGCCGCCGCTATGCCGACATGGGATGTCGCGCGGTTTCGGTGACGGGACCGTACTATTTCAAGGTCAGCCAGCACAGCATCGAGCACTATTTTCGCGAACTCGCAGCTAAGTCGCCGATCGACATTATTCTCTATAACATCCCCCAATTCTCGAATGAGATCAGCCTCGCGGTTGTGAAGCGGCTCGCGATGGATTGCCCTCGCATCGTCGGCATCAAAGACAGCAGTCGGGACATGCCGCGATTCATGGACACGCTTAATGAGATCAAGCCGCAGCGTCCGGATTTTTCTTGTTTGATTGGATGTGAGGAAATCCTCCTGCCCGTCTTGATGATGGGCGGCGACGGCGGAACGATCGCCACGAGCGGCGTTGCACCCGAAGCCGTGATGAAACTTTACACCTCGTTCCTGAGTGGAGACTTCGCAGAGGCTAAGCGCATCCAGTTCAAACTTCTCGAGCTCATCGCCACGATGTTTGCCGCCGGTAATTTCCCGGAGGGATTTCGCGAAGGCGTGAATCTACGGGGATTCAA
>JBBRHN010000358.1:0-2690 GCA_038222685.1 Chthoniobacterales bacterium
CGCGGCGACCGCGGAGGTGAATGCGAAGACCGCTGAACGCGGAAAGTGGAGCGTCCATCCGAACGATACTCGGTGCGGCTTGGCGGGCGACTCGGGCGCGGACTTTAAGTTCAGTTCGGGGCGTAAGCACGTCGGATTGACTAAGGACGTCGAGCGTGGCCGCGCCGCCGATTTTGTTGAGCGACTTGCCGAGAAACTTTTTTTCACGCTCGTTCGTTGTGTTTTTGAGGAGTGCGATCAGCCCCTCTTCCTCGACCTCGCCGGCACCGATTTTCGGAAGGGCCGCCATGGCGTAGCGGCGGATTTTTTCCTCTGGATCACCAAGAAGCGCGCGCAACCAGCGGGCGACTTCGGGTTTCTGTGCCATGTCGCCGGACTCCGAAAACACGACGCCGACAGCACGGATTAAAGCGACATTGGCGAGACGCTCGCCCGGTGGCTGCTGGTCGAATCGCGCAACTTCGTCGTCCCAAAGCTGGCTCCACGAAAGGAGGCGAAGCTTTTGATAGAGCTCTTTGGTTGGGTTCTTGGATCCAGTTTTCATGCGCTGAATGAGCGGGGAATATCTGTATCAGAGGATGCGTTAAATCGAAATGGTTAAGCGCATCGAAACCTCATAGACTCCTTTCACGATATGCCTAAGCCGTCCACTGTTCCCTTGCCCTCCGAGCTGCTCGCGTATTGTTTTTCCGTGTGGCCGGAGGTGAAAAAATCCCAAGTCCGCAAGTGGCTGAAGTTCCAAGCGATCACGGTCAACGGGCGGCCCATTTCGCAGTTCAATCACCCCTTGCATACCGGTGACGTGATCGCCGTTCGCAACGATCGCTTCGCCGTTCCACAAACCGTCGTCGGGTCGGGGATCCGGATTTTTTTTGAAGATGCGGACATTCTGGTCATCGATAAACCGGCCGATCTGCTGAGCATCGCCAACGAAAGCGAACAGGAAAAAACGGCCTACCATCAACTCACTGACCATGTGCGACGCGGAAATCCGATGGCCCGCGAGCGCGTTTGGATCGTCCATCGCCTTGACCGCGAGACGTCGGGACTCATGATTTTTGCCAAGACCATTGAGGCGAAAGGGATTCTTCAAAGCAACTGGGAAGCCGCAGAAAAATGCTACGAAGCCGTGGTCGAGGGCCAACTCCGCGAAACCTCGGGGACGTTTGAATCCGACCTCGACGAGTCAAATCCGTTCAAGGTTTTCAGTGTCCGTGCGACAGACGAGACCCGCCACGCCGTAACGCACTTCAAGGTGCTCGCCCGCAGCATGTGGAGGTCGCTGGTTGCGCTCACGCTCGAAACCGGACGACGCCACCAAATCCGCGTGCATCTCTCCGAGGCCGGATGTCCCATCGTGGGTGACAAAAAATACGGTGCCAAGAGTGATCCGGCGAAACGCCTTGGCTTGCACTCGTGCTCGTTGCGCTTTCCTCATCCGGCGACCGGGCGCGAGATGCGTTTCGAGTCTCCACTGCCGAAAGAGCTCGTGCGTCTCGTGCCGCTTGCCATCCGTCCGAAGCTGGATCCGAGGGACGACGACGCTCGTTAACCCCGACGCGGGTCACAAAATTTCCGCGAGCCGTTCGACGCGTTGATGCGGCACAAGAAACTCGCGTTCAGAGGCATCGCGCAGGCGGAGGTTGCCGAAAGGGTCAAGCCCGACAAATTGCCCCGTCACCGAGGTGCCGTCGGACAAATCAATTCGAACGGAAATTGGGTCACGCCACCTCTCATTCAATTCTTTAATGGCGGAATCCATCCCGCCCGTCACCATTTCCGCATGGGCCTCGGCCAGCGCGTCGAGCGTGCGCACGGCCATTTGCGGAACGGAAGGAACGTCCGTCAAAACCCTCGCAAGGCTTGTCGCAAAGGGCTCGAGCGCGGGTTCAGCTTCCCATGGGGCGTTTGAGACGTTGAGCCCGAATCCCACAATCAATCGATCCGGGCTGAATTGTTCGATCAGCAAGCCACCGAGTTTTTTTGAGCCGCACATGAGGTCGTTCGGCCAACGGAGGCGCGCGAATGGCGTGTCGAGGGCTTCCAGCATTTGAACTAAAGCCACGCCAACCCGCAGCGAGAATCCCGCCCATTTTGCAGGGCCTCCTTCCGTTGGCAAAACAGCGGAAATCCATAAGCCGCCGGGATCGGAGATAAACGCACGCCCAAATCGCCCGCGGCCCCCACTCTGCGTCTCGGCTCGCACCGCGCTCCACGCACCAAAATCGCGTGCGAGATCGTTGGTGGAAACCGCAGACTCACACTCGAAGAGCCGCCAGCCCGCATCCCCGATTCCGTTGGTGACCGTCATGGCTCGGAGGGCACTTCGCCCGCGCGGGGCATCGTGCGATTGTGCCAGACCGAGAGCACAATGGAGACAACGAGAATCGTCCCAATCACGATGAGCGAAACGAATGCGTTGTCTTTAAACCACTCTTCAATTGGATGGTGAATGCCGGCCAACATTTTGGCACCGATGAAGAAGAGGATGAGGCTCACGCCGTGCTTAAGAAACTTAAACATGCTCATGATGCCCCGCAGCGCGAAGAAAAGAGAATTGAGACCGAGGACGGCGAAGACATTGGACGTGAGCACAACAAAAGGATCGTTGCTGATGCCCATGATGGCCGGAATCGAGTCCAACGCAAAAAGCACATCCGTGCTGCCGATCACGAGGAACACAAGAAATA
>JBBRHN010000359.1:0-2675 GCA_038222685.1 Chthoniobacterales bacterium
GTAGCCGCCGCCATGCCCCTCCTCGTCAGCGGCAGCGCGGATCTTCACGGCTCGACGCTCAACTACATCAAAGACGGTGGAGACTTCAATCGCGAGAACCGGGGCGGTCGCAATCTCCACTTCGGCATCCGCGAACACGCCATGTGCGGACTCATGAACGGCATCGCTTACGACGGTATTTTCCGTCCCAGCGGCGCGACGTTCCTTGTGTTCAGCGACTACGGACGCCCCTCGATCCGCATTGCTGCGCTCTCGCATCTGCCCGTTGTTTACATCTTCACCCACGACTCGATTGGCGTTGGCGAAGACGGCCCGACCCACGAACCGGTTGAAACCGTCGCCGCCCTCCGTGCGATCCCCGGCCTCGATGTCATCCGCCCCGGCGATCCCGAAGAGACCGCAGGCGCCTTCGCCGCCGCCTTCGAAAAAACCGACGGCCCGACCATGCTCGTCCTCTCCCGTCAAAACATCGCCACGCAGAACGAGATTCCTGTCGATGTCCGTCGTGAAGGGGCCTTCCTCGGCGGTTACATCGCCAAAAAAGAATCCGCCCCGCTCGATCTCATCCTGCTCGCCACCGGCAGCGAACTCCAACACGCGATGAAAGCCGCCGCCGAGCTCGGTGCCGGCACGCGCGTCGTTTCGATGCCATGCTTCGAACGCTTCGAGCGCCAGAGCGCGGCTTACAAGGAATCCGTCCTCCCCGCCGCCTGCCGCAAACGCGTTTCCATCGAAGCCGGCGTCTCCGACCCATGGTTCCGCTACGTCGGCCTAGACGGCAAAACCGTCGCCGTTGACCGTTTCGGTCTCAGCGCACCCGGCAACGTCGTTATGGAAGAGCTCGGGATAACCGCCGCCCATCTCGTCGAGGTTGCCAAGTCGCTCTGAGCGGACGAGGCTCCCCGCCTGCAAGATGTCGCTCAATAAATTCGATCCCGATCTCATCCGCGCGAAAGCCGCGGAGTTTGAAACCGCGCCCCTCTCCGACATCCTGCGCTGGACTTGGGAGCAATTCGGCGAGCGCGCCGCCATCGGCACGAGCTTCCAAGGCGCAGGCCTCGTCGCCATGCACACCGCTTACGAGCACGGATTTCGCTTCCCGGTTTTCACTCTCGATACCGGACTCCTCTTTCCCGAAACACTCGACCTCAAAGCGAAAATCGAAACCCTCCTCGGCATTCAGATTGAAGCCCTCGTTCCCGAGCAAACCGTGGAAGCACAATCCGCCGAGCTCGGCCCCGAACTTTGGAAGTCCAAGCCCGACCTCTGCTGCTCGCTGCGCAAAGTCGTTCCTCTACAAAAAAAACTCGCCGACCTCGACGTGTGGGTCACCGGAGTCCGCCGCCAGCAAAGTGCCGCCCGCGACACGACGAAGATCGTCGAGCTTTACCACTTCGACGTCCTGCGCGACCGCTACATCATCAAGCTCAATCCCATGGCCAACTGGTCCCGCGAGCAAGTCCAAGCCTACATCGCCGAACACGGTCTCCCAACGAACGCCCTCGCCGCCCGCGGCTACCGTTCCATCGGTTGCCAACCCTGCACCCGCCCCGTCGGCGAAGGCGACGACGAACGCGCCGGACGCTGGACCGGCTTCGACAAAAGCGAATGCGGCATCCACACCTTTCTCGGCAACAACATCTAGCCTGGATCCGGTGATTGAATCACAGAGGACAGGAGAACACAGAGGTAGAAGCGAAAAAAACGCCCCTCCTCTGGGCCGGCCCGAAATGTGCAAAAACGCCTCTTCACAGGAGCGCGGGCATCTTGCCCGTATTCCTTTGGTTCGCAAATTTCAAATAAACGCCCCCTTCTCTGCTTTTCAAAACCCCCTCCCTCTTCTGACCTGTATTCTCCGTGGTAAATTGAAAAACGGTTTCCGGGTTTAGTCTGGATCCTGCCATCGCCCTCGAATCGCGGACCTCACGTCGCGCCGCGCGTCCGCCGCTCCCGCGCAAAATCGAAACTCAGCCTTATACACCCAGGGGATTTCGCACGCCTGATACGCAGGGCCTGTTACCATATCTCATAAATAAATGGACTCGTGGCTGTAGCGTAGCTCTATGAGCATCGAACGAAAAATCAACCGGCGAAGCCTCATACTTCCTGTTCTTTTGCAGCGACGCTGACGCCGCCAGATCCTCGACCAAAACGCGCGGCAACTCCACCACCCGGTCCTTGCCTCCCTTCGCCCCGCGAATCACGAGTCGCCTCAATCCCAAATCCACATCCTTCCACCGCAGCTCGAGCGGTTCGGTCACCCGCATTCCACACCCATACAGTATCTATGCAATCAGCCGAGTCGCGTATCCGCCCACATCTTCCACATCAGCCAGCAGGGCTTTCGCCGCCACTCCGCGTTTCGCTTCGTCCGTCAAAAATCGCCTAACTTTTTGCTCGGAGTTCCATTCCAGCGGCATCATTCGCACAACCTCCATATACGACTGCAACCAATGGCAATACGCCTTCTCCGTCGCATAAGAAAAATGCCGAAGGCGTATCGAGTCGCGCACTTACACCATGGCCTGTGGAAGCGTCATTGGCGACGTTTACTCTTTCCTTTAACGCAATATTAACATGTATTTCGAACCGAGCCGCAGTCGCATACTCACCAGTTAGGCCGCTTCACGCGCGTCTCCTTTCAACAACACCAAATATGACACCCGAAGACATCG
>JBBRHN010000360.1:0-2661 GCA_038222685.1 Chthoniobacterales bacterium
ACCGGCACCGCGATGCTCATTGCGGCTGGTGAGCAGTCCGTTTTTTTCGAGTGCGAGGCAGTGCTGTTTGGCACCCATGTAGCTGAGTTCGATGCGTTGCGCGAGTTCGCCGACGGCGAGCCCGGAGCTTCGTTTAATCTCGTTGAGCACCGTGCGACGCTGTGCTGAACCGAGTTTTTTTTCGAGGGACATCATAGAGATCGAGTCGCGAATCGTCCGCGACGCGGCGCGTTGCGTCAAGCTGCGTCGGATTGCGTTTGATGCCGGAGCCGGTAAAGGGCGCAGCTCCGAAATGTGCAAACCAAAGGAATGCGGGCAAGATGCCCACGCTCCCTTGACGAGGCGTCTTTGCACGTTTCGGAGATGCGCCCGTCGGAAAAACGCTGAAAAATGCCAGTTGACCCGCCTCGCCTCGGAAGGTAGCCTCTCCAGCCCGCTCAAGACCGGCCTGCCTCGTCTGGGGCGGGATACAAACCGCATGCCCGACGAGCTTTCCTACGTTCTTCTCACTCCCTATTCGCTTCGCAAGTCGCGGACGGGAGGGATTATTTCGCGCCTGCTTTCCCGGACGGGCTTGGAGCTTGTGGCGGGGCGTGTGTTTGTGCCGAGCGCGGAGCTCACTGCGGCCTATTCCGACATGGTTGCTAGCGACCCGGATCCGCGGCACAGCGAGACGCAAGAACTCATCCGCGCTTATGTTCGCAAGAGTTTTGTCCCCGATGCCGATGGTCGCGCGCCGCGTGTTTTGTTGTTGGTTTTGAGGGGCGAGGGCGCAGTGGCCAAAACCCGCGCGGTCACCGGTAATATCGCAGGCGCGAAGACCGGCGGAGAGACGATTCGCGACACGTTTGGCGACTATGTGGTCGAGAACGGGCATGTGATTTATTTTGAGCCCGCGGTTTTAGCTGCGCCGGACGCCGATAGTGCCCGCAAACACCTGGCGCTCTGGGCGAAGTTTTCCGATTCCGACGGCGGCATCCTCGAAGACAGCGTGATTTTCCCTGCCGGAGAGAACATCGAAACGACGCTCGTTCTCATCAAACCCGATAATTTTCGGTTTCCGAACGCGCGTCCCGGCGGCGTGATCGACACGTTTTCGCGGAGCGGCTTGTCCATCGTGGGGTTCAAGGTTCATCACATGAGCGTCGCCGAAGCGGAGGCGTTTTATGCTCCGGTCCTTGATGTGCTTATTGAGAAAATGGCCGAGCCGATCGGCAGGCGCGCGCGTCTGGCTGTTGAAGAAGAGATCGGTGTGCCGCTTGATCATGGCGCGGAGTCCATCCTCGCAACGCTGCTCGGCCCGATTGCCGGACGGGCTCATTGGGAGACGATTGTGCAGTTTATGTCAGGAATGCGGCCGGGGCAGTGTGCTCCCGAGAACCGCGGCGTCCCCGGCACCGAAAAATGCGTCGCCATCGTGTATCGCGGCATCGACGCCGTGGCAAAAATCCGCGCCGTTCTGGGCCCGACAGATCCTTCCAAAGCTCCGCTCGGCTCGATCCGGAAAGAGTTCGGCCAGACGATGATGGTCAACGCCGCACACGCGTCGGACTCTGCCGAAAACGCCCGCCGCGAGATGAAAATCCTGCGCGTGGACGAAAACAATTTCAAACCCCTGCTTGAAGCCTGCGAAATACGCAGCTAGATAAAACACCCACCTAAAAAACACCAAATGGAAATCGCGTCCCGTCTTACTGAACTCACCCCATCACTCACCCTCGCCATTGACAGCAAAGCCAAGGCCATGAAAGCCGAAGGCCTCGATGTCTGCAGCTTTGGCGCCGGCGAGCCGGACATGGATACACCGGAGCACATCAAGGCCGCTGCCATTGAGGCTCTCAAAGCCGGGCACACCAAATACACGCCGAGCTCGGGCATTCCGGAACTTCGTCAGGCCATTGCCAAAAAGCTCTCCGCCGACAACAAGCTCGAATACAAGCCTTCGCAAGTCATTCTCAGCACCGGAGCCAAGCAATCGTGTTTCAACGCCATCGCCGCAGTAGTGAACCCCGGCGATGAAGTGATCATTCCCGCCCCTTACTGGCTCAGCTATCCAGAAATGGTCCGCCTCGTCGGAGCCGAACCGGTTTTCGTTGAGACCACCGAGGAAAATAACTGGAAGATGACCGCGGAGCAGTTTGAGAACGCGATGACCCCGAAGACAAAAATGGTCATCATCAACACGCCGGGCAATCCGACGGGGTCGGTTTACACGGCCGAAGAACTCCGTGCGATCTCCGAAGTCGCCGCCGAAGAAGATATCTACATCCTCTCCGACGAAATCTACGAAAAACTCATTTACGACGGCGCCGAGCACGTCAGCATCGCCTCGCTCACTCCCGAAGCTTACGACCTCACGATCACCGTCAACGGATTTAGCAAAGCCTACGCTATGACGGGATGGCGCCTCGGTTATCTGGCCGCTCCAGAACCAATTGCCAAGGGCATCGATTCGATGCAGAGCCACATGACTTCGAATCCCTGCTCATTCGCCCAATACGGCGCACTGGCCGCCATCACCGGCGATCAGCAATGTGTGACCGATATGCGCGAAGAGTTCGACATCCGCCGTCAATACATGTGCGAACGGCTCGGCAGCATCTCAGGAGTCAAAGCCGTCACGCCGCTTGGCGCGTTTTACGTGCTCGCGAACATCAGCGC
>JBBRHN010000361.1:0-2658 GCA_038222685.1 Chthoniobacterales bacterium
CACGACGGCGGGCCGCTGTTGATTTTGGCCGGCGCGGGCACGGGAAAAACCCGCACAATTGTCGCGCGAATCACTTGGCTGGTCTCTCAGGGCCTTGATCCCTCGCGGATTCTGGCCGTGACCTTTACGAACAAAGCCGCGCGCGAAATGAAGGAGCGCATCGCGGGAATGATCGGCGACGAGAAGGCCGGGGAGATGACGGCGAGCACGTTTCACGCGCTCTGCGTGCGAATCCTCCGCGCCGATGCCGACAAGCTCGGCTACAAAAACAATTTCAGCATTTTTGATGAAGGCGACCAGATGGGGCTGATCAAAAAAGTGATCAATCGCGTGACGGCCAAGGACGAAAAGCTCGATCCGAATCTGGCGAAAAACATGATCAGCAAGGCAAAGAACAATGGTTGGGCCGCGCCGCGCGACGAGGAAACGGTGATCGGCGCCGTTTATGCCCGCTACGACCGGGAGCTGCGCGCGCTGAACGCGATGGACTTCGACGATTTGCTGGTGCAGGCCGTGCGCCTGCTCACCGAACATCCCGAGGTGCGCGACAAGTGGAGGTCAAGATTTCGCCACATGCTGGTCGATGAATTTCAGGATACGAATCGTCTCCAGCTCGCTCTCGTCACGATGCTCGCGGCGGGCGATCCGCCAAACGTCTGCGTGGTTGGTGACGACGACCAGAGCATCTACGGCTGGCGCGGCGCGGAGGTCTCGAACATCCTCGAATTCGAAAAACACTTTCGTAACCCGACTTTCATTCGCCTCGAGCAGAACTACCGGAGCACAAACGCCATTCTCGGCGCGGCTAATCGACTGATCAAAAACAACCCGCGCCGCCGCGGGAAAAATCTTTGGAGTTCGCAAGAGGGCGGTGACCCCGTTCACGTCGTCGCCGTGCCTGATGACAAAAAAGAGGCCGAGTTTGTCGTTAACGAAATCGGTGCCCTTCGCGCCACCGCTAATCTGACCTGGGAGCAGTTTGCGATCATTTACCGGATGAACGCGCAATCGCGCTTGCTTGAACAGAACCTGCGCAGTCTCCGGATTCCGTATCGCCTCGTTGGGGGAAAAAGTTTCTTTGACCGGCGCGAGGTGAAAGACGTGCTGGCAACGATGACCTGCCTGCTCAATCCCTCGGATGACGTTGCCCTCCTTCGTATCATCAACACCCCTCCGCGCGGCATAGGTGCCGCGACGGTTGAACTTGCCCTCGAACGGAGTTCCCATGCGCACTCCAGCCTTTTTGAGGCTCTCACGCATCCGGATTTCGCCGAGCACGTTTCTCGCAAAACCGCCGCCGCGATTCGTGAGTTTGCTAGCGAGGTGGAGGTCACGCGCATTCATCTTCTCACGCCCGGGGCCGACGCCGCGCAGCTTGTCACACAGTTTTTGCTCACCTCGGGATATTTCGACGACCTTAAACGTTCCTGCAAAACGCCGGAGGAGACGCTCAATCGCGAAGCCGGCGCGAAAGAGGTTCTGCGAGCGCTCGCCGATCACCAGACGCGCCGCAAGGGCGGAATGCAGGCTTTTCTCGACGAAATGATGCTCGACCGCGAACGCGAGGAGGACAAAAAAGAAGAAACCAAGGGGGTCACGCTCATCACGCTCCACGCGGCCAAGGGGCTGGAGTTTCCACACGTGTTTCTCATTGGCGCAGAGGACGGACTGCTCCCGCACGAGCGATCAAAAACCGAGGGCACTGTTGACGAAGAGCGCCGACTTTTTTATGTCGGGATCACCCGCGCCATGAAGTCGCTGACCATCACGCATTGCCGCAACCGCACGAAATTCGGGAGCGCAATGCATTGCCGGCCAAGCCCGTTTCTCAAGGAAATCGAGGGAGAGGGCGTGCTGGCTGAGGAATACGAAGAGATCGTCAACCGCCCCGTCGCGGACGAAGACGTCGCCGCGCAATTTGCTTCTCTGCGCGAAATGCTCGGCCGCGACGGGTAGCGGTGTGACTTAACGGTAGCCCGGCAGGAACTTTTTTTCGGCCTTGAAGAGCTCAAGCGTCATGTCCTGAATTTCGTCGAGACCGCAAACCGCAGCCGTGAGCGGATCGAGGCTCAGCGCGTGGATGGCGGTTTCGACACAGCGTTCGATGGCGGCCTCGGCGGCAAGGTCGAAGAAGCGCATGTTAGACTCGCAGACGGCGGCCATTTGGCGAGGAAGGTTTCCGTAGCGCGTGGGTTGAATTCCGTTTCCATCGACGAGACACGCGACTTCCACGCAACCGTCGGACATGAGATTTCCGATGAGTTGTCCGGCGCCATCGAGCGAATTCATCACGTTACCATGGAACCGGTATGGGACGTTTTTTTCGCGCGCTTCGATGATCCAGCTCGCGTATTCCCAGCTCCGGTCCCAATCCATTTCCTTGCGACCGGCCACAAGATCGAGGCGCTCCTTGTCGGCGTTTGCGCGCCATGTCGGCCAGTTATTGACATAGAAGCCGGACTCGCCGCAATACCGTGGACGCGCGTATTGTTTGAGCAAATCTTTGCGTTTGCGAAAACACGGGAGGTATTCCGAGAGATGTCCGCTCGACTCGGTAATAAAGGCGCCGAAGTGGAGCATCATCGCCTTGCGGACGAGGTCGGTATCGTCTGCCGATTTTGCACCATCGAGATCGCGCACGGCGAGTTTTTCGAGTTT
>JBBRHN010000362.1:0-2634 GCA_038222685.1 Chthoniobacterales bacterium
CCAAAAGTCACCGTCACGCCCGACAACGACTTCGCCTCCATCGCCGCCGCAGATTGGGCCGCGAATTTTGATCTCAACCTCGTGGGCGGTGCCTTGTTGCCGTGTCAGGTTTTTGGCCCCGCTATGCTCGCCGCCAAAAAAGGCAGCATCATCAACATCGCCAGCGTCTCCGCACACATCCCGCTTTCCCGCGTCGTCGCCTACTCCGCCGCCAAGGCTGCCGTTCTCAGCCTGACACAATTTCTCGCGCGCGAATGGGCCACCAGCGGCGTGCGGGTGAACTCCATTACGCCCGGCTTTTTTCCGGCCGACCAAAATCGCCGCCTGCTCTTTCAAGAGGACGGATCGCCCACGCCACGCGCTGCCTCGATCCTTAGCCACACCCCAATGAATCGCTTCGGCGAAGCCAGCGAACTCGCCGGTGCTGCCGTTTTTCTCGCCAGCCCGGCTGCGAGCTCGTTCGTCACAGGCACCGACGTCCGCGTCGATGGGGGCTTTCTTTCTCAAACGATTTAATTTAGCCGTTCGGCAATGAGCAATCCGACCATCGCCCAAAAAGCCCCTTATCCCGTCGCCGTCGAAACCGGCAAAACCTACTTCTGGTGCTCTTGCGGCAATAGCAAAAACCAACCCTTTTGCGACGGTTCGCACAAGGGTTCCGAATTTTCACCGACCCGATACACGGCCGAAAAAGACGCCACCGTTTATTTTTGCGGCTGCAAACACAGCCAAAACGGCGCCCTCTGCGACGGCTCGCACAAAGCACTGTAACGCCTGCAACCGGCCGCTCGGAGCGCAGCTCAGGCTTTCACGCGACCGGGGTTTTTGTCGACTGGATTGGGCAGTCTGGGATGCTTTACGGCACCGCTTGAGACAGGCTGTGCATCCTGTGAAAGACAAGTTCGGCACGCTCACGCGACACAGAATCTGATCGAAAGTTTCCCAATGCTGCGTCAACGAATTCGGAATTATTGAGAAGGGAGCGAAGTTCTCCGACGATGAACTTTTTTACCGGATCCGAGCAGTTGGTAAGCAAGGAAACCGTTTCACTGCAGCCATTGAAGAGGGTTACGATGTCTTCAAGGTCCTTGCTCAAGATCGGATCCTTCGCCCCTCGGTCACTGTAAGCAACTAGCTTCGTCGCGAGAAAATACGGACGAGTGATGACGGGTGCCACAATCCCTGCGCGCAGGTGCTCGAAGCGCGCCCCTTGAACCGCCTCGCTAAACCACATGCAGGAGTGCCCCAGTACGCTGGCTTCGGTGGGCATTACGTCAACCGTAACTTCCTCCACAACCCAGCGGCAGATCGGTGCATTTGCTCTGGTGTCATTTTGAAAGCCTCGGTTCCGCAGACACTCCTCCAACTCGTAGTGATCGGCGAGAGTGGCGATCTCCACGCTCAAGTCAATGTCTTCGGTGGGGCGAATTTCGAGGACCTCAGCATTGTCAACAAGAAGCGGCAAAACCGCCGCACCCAGAAAGACGTAAGGGCGTTCGAGGGCGTTGAAATGCTTCGCAACAAGACACATCGATTCAAGAGTGGTCATACGGATCGGATGCGTTTCTTGATTTCGTTTTGGGCGAGACGCGACTCCCGCGGCCGACCTTCTCGCAAAGCGTCGAACAGGGCCAGTAACTCGTAAAGTCGGGAATCCCGGACCGATGCTTTCGGCGCAGACGGGTGGAGCGGTTCGATCGCGTAACCCTGGTGCTCGCCTGCGGCGTGGGGCCAGACGGGAATAATTTCGGAGTGCGAAGAGATTTGATCAGCCAACGGGTGCGCAGCAAACGAGGTCGGCAAGCCACGGGTGACTGTCCCGCGAGCTGCCGGAAAAACATAGCGGAGTCCGTGAAACAAGAAATCTTGGGCTTGCACTTTCCGAACCCGCCAACTCGCCGGGTCGATCAATCCGGCAATCCCTAGCCTTTGAACCGCTGCGTGCAATTCCGAAGCACTCATGCCCAGCTCTAACGCGACAACGGCGTAGGGCCTCCGTCCCTCCTCGAGAAGCAACTTCGCCAAGGCGTAAACATCGAGCGATCTTGCAACCATTCAAATACGCTATTCGCGAATAGCGAATCACACAAGCCGTAACGTGAACGTTTAGGCCGGCTTTTTTGTCGACTGGATGGAGAGGTCGCGTAGTTGGCGGGGATCGACAGTGGCGGGGGAGCTTGTCATGAGCTCGACGCCGCGGTTGTTTTTGGGGAATGCGATCACGTCGCGGATGCTTTCGGCGCCGGCGAGGAGCATCACGAGGCGGTCGAGGCCAAGGGCAATGCCGCCGTGGGGCGGAGTTCCCAAGCGGAAGGCCTTGAGGAGATGGCCGAACATCGATTGCTGCGTCTCGGCATCGATGCCGAGGACGGTGAACATCTTTGCCTGAAGATCGGGCTCGTGGATGCGGAGGCTACCACCGCCGATTTCAACGCCGTTGAGAACCACGTCGTAGGCGATGGCGCGGATTTCGCCGAAAGCGCCGGTTTCAAGTTTTTCAAAGTCTTCCGCGCAGGGGCGAGTGAACGGATGGTGCACGGCGTTCCATTTTTGCTCCTCGGCATTCCATGCGAGCAGGGGAAAATCGACCACCCAGAGGAAGTTTAACAACTCGGAGTTTTTCACGAGCGCGAG
>JBBRHN010000363.1:0-2577 GCA_038222685.1 Chthoniobacterales bacterium
GGAAAATGGGGCCATCATCCTCTCGCTTCCCCTATTCCAGAGTGCCTCGGGTTTTGAGGGCCGGGTCAATTTTATCGATATCCGCGTGCCAGCCGGTGCCGGGGTGGACCGAATGGAGGCACTGGGCCGCAAAATCGAGGACTCATTCACGGGCTTGCGCGCCGTGAGAGCCGCTGAGGTTGTCGGCACAAGTCAGGGTTTCAAAATCGCCAAAGCCATGAGCTGGAGCACGTCTATTCTTGCGATCATTGTGGGAGTTTTCGGTGTCATGAACACGATGTTGATGACGGTGTTCGAGCGGACTCACGAAATCGGCGTTCTGCTCGCGTTGGGCTGGAAAAAGCGCATGATTGTCGGCCTGATCCTCGCAGAAGCAGCCGTTATGGGCGTGCTAGGCGGTATCATTGGCGTCGTTCTCGGTGCCGCAACTTTAGCCATCCTCGGCACGCTTCCGGAAGTCCGCGGCCTCCTCGAGCCGGACCTCAGTCAGGGTCTCATCCTGCAAGCCATCCTGATCGCAGTCGGTGTCGGCATCGCCAGCGGACTCTACCCCGCATGGCGTGGCTCCCGCCTCTCACCAAGCGTGGCCCTGCAGGGCTGATCCCGATGTGATAGGGCAGGACAAAAAGACGGGCGAAACCATTTTTAATGATTGTTCTGCAGAAACTCCCAAGGGCCGCACGAGTCTTTGCTACGACCGCGCAGCATGGGACTCCCGGAAAGAGCATAAACCAAAAACCAGCGTCATGGCCGTGACCGCTGCCATGGGTATCGAGCTTTTGACGGAAGAACAATATTTCGAACTGCAGAAGCTGGGCGAGTTCGACACGAGGACATCGAGTTGGATTGCAACCCCGGCTGAAAGCCGAAGGCTCGGCGGCGCGCTTTATTGTGATCGTCGCCATGGCCGAGTGTTCGTCGGTAACAATGGGGCGCAGTCGTATTATGGCGGCAGGGCGTTGCGTGGCTTGCTGAGGATCTAAGGAATCGCTAAGCGAACTCACCAAGGAATCACTTGGCGTTCTTTGATGAACGAGCCTCTGAGTGAGTGGGCGGCGTCAAGGGCGAGCCAGACGAGGGTGTCGGCGCCTTCGCTGGCGGTGCGCGGTGCGCCGGGGCCACCCATTTCAGTGCGGCACCATCCGGGGCACATGGAGTTGACCATCATGTTGGGTAGGGCGGCGGTGAGTTGCTGGGTGAGCATGTTGAGGGCGGTTTTACTGATGGAGTAAGCGGGGGCCCATGGCTGCGGCCCGCCTTCCAATTGTCCGGCTCCGCTGGAGACGTTGATGATTCGTGGCGCGACGGATTTTTCCAGGAGAGGGAGCATGGCGAGGGTCGCTCGAAAAGTGCCGATGAGATTGGTGTCCAGAGTTTCGCGGAGTGATTCTGGCTTGAGGCTTTGCAGGCTCTCGTAATGGTCGAGAAGGATGGCGGAGTTGTTAGCGAGGACATCGAGACGTCCGTGGACGCGGGAGATTTCCTGTGCGGCGGCGCGGAGGGACGCATCATCCGTGATGTCGAGCTGCTGGGGAGTGATCGAGCCCCCGATGCTGAGTGCGGCTTGCCGGGCACGGCGGATGTCGCGGCTGGCGAGGACGACATGGCAACCGCGGTCGGCGAGCTGCCTCACGGCTTCGAAGCCTATGCCGCGCGTCGCGCCGGTGACGAGAATGACGGGATGGGTCATGGCTGGATTGGCCAAAAGTTCTGGATGCGGGTTCGCGCCATGCGATTGGTCTATTGCCGGAGAGCAATCGACTTGGCGACGAGTTGGCGGTGTTGGAGGGCCAAGTAGCGGTCAGTCATGCCGGAAATGTAGTCGCCGATAGTACGTTCAAGGCCGTTTTTTTTGATGCGGGCGGTGGCTTTGCCTCCCAGTTTGGCGGGGTGGTTGAGGAGGAAGTCGTAAAGTTCGGAGATGAGTTTGGAGGCCTGTTGGTTGGCGTCGGCGACGTTTGGGTGGTTGTAGAGATTGGCGAAGAGGAAGCGGCGGAGGGCGGAAAGTTCACGGCGGGTTTCGGGGCGAAAGGCAGCGAGGCGTTTTGGGTAGTGGCGGACGTCGTCGAGGGAGTGGACGCGCGCTTTCAGGATTTTGGCGGACGTGTTTCCGATGAGTTCGTCCACGAGGAGGTTGACGAGGCAGCGGATGATGAAGCCGCGGTGGCGTGCGGGATTGACTTTGGGAGATTCGGAGCGGGCACGTTCGGTCGCGCGTTGCCAAAGGGCGACTTGATCGAGATCGGCGAGTTGGAGGAGCCCGGCATCGAGCCCGTCGTCGAGATCGTGGCTGGAGTAGGCGATCTCGTCGCCGAGGTCGGCGATCTGAGTTTCGAGGGATGGAGAGGGATACAGGTCACGGGTGGCGGGGTGGGTGTAGCCAGCGGCGTGTTTCTGAATGCCCTCGCGGACGTCCCATGTGAGGTTGAGTCCGGGATGGGCGGGATATTTTTCTTCGAGTTCTTCGACGATGCGAAGGCTTTGGACATTGTGGTCGAAGCCGCCGTGTTGACGGAGCAGGGAGTTGAGGGCTTCTTCGCCGGTGTGTCCGCAGGGCGGATGTCCGAGGTCGTGAGC
>JBBRHN010000364.1:0-2573 GCA_038222685.1 Chthoniobacterales bacterium
GCATATTACGAAGCGCTCTACGCCAAAATGGACGCTCTCAAGATTCCGCGCAATTTCACCTCCCGCGCCGTGAACGACGGCTTCTCCGGCGGCGAAAAAAAACGCTGCGAGATTCTCCAGATGGCCATGCTCGATCCGACCTACGCCGTGCTCGACGAGACCGACAGCGGACTCGATATCGACGCGCTGAAAATCGTCTCCGAGGGCGTTAATGCCCTTCGCGGGCCGGAACGCGGGCTGCTCGTCATCACCCATTACCAACGCCTTCTCAACTACATCGTGCCTGACAAAGTTCACGTCATGGTCGATGGCCGCATCGTGAAATCCGGCGACAAAGATCTCGCCCTCCACCTCGAAGCCGAAGGCTACGAGTGGGTCGAAAAAGAACTCCTCGCCACAGCCTAACTCCAACACCAAAATCCTATGAGCACCGCTACACACAACGCCATCAACATCGACCGGTCGGCCGGAGACTTCAGTTACAAAATGGACTATGAGTTCGACGCCGGCACCGGACTCACCGAACAGACCATCGATTACATTTCTGATGTCAAAGAAGATCCGGATTGGGTTCGCGAATTCCGCAAAGAAGCGCTCCGCAAATTTGAGTCCATGCCCATGCCTACCCACTGGGCCAGCCCCGATCTCGAGAATATCGTTTTCAAAAATATCCGTTACTACCTCTCGCAAGGCACGCAGCCGAAACGCTCGTGGGACGACGTGCCGGACAAGGTGAAGGAAACCTTTGAGCGTCTCGGCATCCCCGAGCAGGAACGTAAATTTCTCGCCGGCGTGGAAGCACAGTTCGACAGCGAAGCCGCTTATTCCAATATCAAAGCCGCCGTCGGCGAGCAGGGCGTTATCTTTGTCGGCTCGGCCGAGGGTCTCAAAAATCATCCCGAACTCTTCAAAAAGTGGTTCGGAAAAGTCATCCCCACCGGAGATAACAAATTCTCAGCGCTCAACAGCGCCGTCTTCTCAGGCGGATCGTTCATCTATATCCCGCCAGGCGTGAAGGTGAAACACCCGCTCCAGGCCTACTTCCGCATCAATGCCGAAAACTTCGGCCAGTTCGAGCGCACCCTCATCATCGCCGACGAAGGCAGCGAAGTCATGTATATGGAAGGCTGCACAGCGCCGAAATTCGAGACCGCAACGCTGCACAGCGCCGTCGTCGAACTCGTCGCCATGAAGGGCGCAAAAATCCAATACATCACCGTCCAAAACTGGTCGCAAAACGTCTTTAATCTCGTCACCAAACGCGGCCTCGCCCACGAAGATGCCGAGATCAAGTGGATCGATTGCAATATCGGCTCCCGCCTGACCATGAAGTATCCGGGCGTCATTATGAAAGGCCGGCGCGCTCGCGGAGAGGTGATCTCGATTGCCCTCGCCGGCGACGGACAGCACCAGGATACCGGCGCCAAAATGGTTCACGCTGCCGACGACACGACGAGCAACATTGTCTCCAAAAGCATCAGCTTGGGCTCCGGACGCTCCACTTATCGCGGCCTCGTTCAGGTGGGCCGTCACCTCAAAGGTTGCAAAAATAACACCGAGTGCGATGCGCTTTTGATCAACACCGACAGCCGCACGGATACCTACCCCGCCATCACCGTTCGCGGAAAGGAAAACTCCTGCCAGCACGAGGCGTCGGTTAGCAAAATCAATTCGGAACAAATTTTCTACATGCAGCAACGTGGAATCTCCAAAGGCGCTGCCATGAGCCTCGCCGTCAACGGCTTCGTTAACGACCTCGTCCAGCAATTCCCGATGGAATACTCTGTCGAACTCAAACGCCTCATCGATCTCGAGATGGAAGGTTCGGTGGGTTGACCCATGCCGCAAGGAGCACGCAAGATGAGCACGAGCACTATGGAAAACGAAGTTGGGTTGGAGACGGCAGACTGGCCGCAGTGGTTCGTCGCCGGGCAGGCAGCCGCCGAGACAGAGTTTGAGAAAACGCCCGCACCTAAGCGTAAGGACGAAGCTTGGCGTTTCGCCAATGTCGCCGCTCTCGACCTCTCTGCCTTCGTTCCCGCTCCTCCCGTCACCAGCGAAGGGCGCATCATTAATGCCTCGCAGGGAATGCCGGCGACCTCCGCCAAACTTGTCTTCGCCAATAACACCCTTGCTTTTCAAGACACCGCCAACCTACCGGCCGGCGTCCTGTTGCTTCCGCTCGAAGTGGCCGCCCGCGAACATCGTGAGCTCTTTGAGAAGTTTTTCATGTCCCAACCCGTGGAACTGGGATCTCACAAATACGCCGCCCTTCACAAAGCGCGCGTCCGCTCCGGAGCCTTCCTCTACGTGCCTCGAAACGTCGAAGTCGAACTCCCGATCGAGATTTTCCACTGGGTCGAGGGCGCGTATTCCTCCGTTTATCCCCACACGCTCATCGTTTGCGGCGAAAACAGCAAAGTGACCGTCGTGGACTACTTCAAGAGTGCCGACAACGCCCCCGCGCTCGCTTGCGGCGTCAATGATCTTCATCTCGAACGCGGAGCCAAACTCACTTACATTGCCGTGCAGGATTGGTCGAAGGAGACAACGGCTTTTCAAATCAACTCCAC
>JBBRHN010000365.1:0-2568 GCA_038222685.1 Chthoniobacterales bacterium
CGAACGGCGAAGTCGCGGAGATTTTCGACGAGGAGAAACGTCGCGTCATCGCCAACCCGGAGCATGGGCAGTTTGAGGCGGTAGTGTTGCACGGGATTCCAGCTCGCAGCGCGGAGAATGGCGAAAAGATCAAAGCCCATGCCCACCGCGCGGGCGACGAGTCGGTTGATGTGGCCGGTAAGGAGGGCGTCGGGATGTTTGTCATCGCTGCAAAACATGCACTGCTCCGGATGCGCAACGAGGAGGGGTGCGAGCGTCTCGAAATTCCGCGCTGCCGAACCCTCACGGATGAGGATTTTCATTTCGAGATCGATTTTTTCCAGAGCTTCCTCGAGTTGGGAACATTCGTGATCGGTGGTGATTCCAGCAGCGGCGTAGGCTTCGAGTTCGGCTCCGCCAAGACCCGGACAGTGGCCGTCCACGGGCTTTCCCAGTGCGATCGCGTGACGAATCTTCGCAAGTAAATCCGGATCGCCGGCAATCACTCCCGGGAAATTCATCACTTCGGCGAGATACCCTATATCGGATCGGTCAAGGAGCATGGCGACTTCAGGCGCGCCGAGAATCGCGCCGGATGTTTCGAAGCCGGTGGCCGGAACGCACGAAGGCGCACCGAAGCAAAATTCGAACGGTGTCCGCGTCGCTTCATCAAGCATGAATTCCACGCCGGCCAAGCCCAGCACATTGGCGATTTCGTGTGGGTCGGAAACCGCCGCGACAGTGCCATGCAACACGGCTGCACGCGCAAACTCGACTGGCGGCACCATCGAGCTTTCAACGTGCACATGCGCATCAACGAACCCCGGCAGCAGGAACGGTTTGCCGGTGACTTCGGCGTCGATCAGGCGATCTATCACAACGATTTTTCCGTGCTCCCAATGCACGCGAGCAGGCGAAATCGACTCATTTATTGGATCAACGAGCATGCCTTCGATGGAACCCATAATGCTGTTTATTCGCCCAATCCGAAGAGAAAGGCAATTGCCAAGATCCAGAAACATGCTAAGGAGCAACGAGATATGGACACGACTCTTTTGGTCTTAGCAGCCGGAATGGGCAGCCGATATGGCGGTCTCAAGCAGGTGGATCCGGTGGGGCCGACCGGCGAGACGATTTTGGACTACTCGGTTTTCGACGCCATTCGGAGTGGATTTCGGCGCGTGGTTTTTGTGATTCGGCGGGATTTTGAAGACGAATTTCGCGAGAAGGTGGGCAACCGGTTTGAGGATCAGATCGATGTCGGGTATGTGTTTCAGCAGCTCAACGACTTGCCGCCCGGCTTCGATGTTCCCAAACTTCGGACGAAACCATGGGGTACTGGACACGCGATCTGGTGCGCGCGTGAAGCGGTGGATCAGCCGTTTCTGGCGATCAATGCCGATGACTTTTACGGACGCGGCGCCATCTCGGCGACGGGACAGTTTCTCGCGCGGACGGCGGTGGGCTCGACTGCGTATTGCATGGCGGGCTACCCGCTGGCCTCAACGCTCTCGGCGCACGGCACGGTCTCGCGCGGAGTGTGCGAAGTATCTCCCGGCGGATTGCTTACTGCGGTCAATGAGTTTACGAAAATCCAACGGGTCGGTGACGCCATCAGAAACGACGCCGACGGTGCGGTGTTTTCGGGAACTGAAAAAGTGTCGCTCAACTGCTGGGGATTTACGCCGACGGTGTTCAACGGCTTGGAAGATTTGTTCACAGCCTTCCTCGCCGCGCACGGGAGCGAGGAGAAAGCAGAGTTCTACATTCCAAGCGCGGTGACCGACCTCATTCAGTCCAAGCGTGCCACAGCATGCGTCCTGCCTGTCGAGAGCCAATGGTTCGGCGTGACTTATCGCGAGGATCGCCCGGTCGTCGCGGCTTCGTTAGCGGACCTCACAAAACAGGGCGAATATCCGAGTCCGCTCTGGGGCTAATTCGCTTTCCCGGTGACTTCGAGGTAGGTGCGTCCGGTGACTTTGCGCGTCTCCGGGTCGAGCCGTTCAACCCGCATTTGTTTGAGCATCCACTGCCCGTCTAGTTTCTGAGCGGAGACAACTTCGAAGCGCTTCGCGAGTTTGCCGTCCTTGTTGTAGCCTTCGATACGCAGCAGCGCGCCGGATTCTTTGTCCACCCACAGCCGCACGGCACCGTATTCGGACTCGGTCTGCGGTGCCGCGATTTCGATCTTGTAGGCCTGACGCGAACGGATCGTCTCGTCGCCGAGAAGCTTTGCGTTCGGCCAGTAGAGGAAGCGCAGTGCCAGATCTTCGTAACTGAGCAATCCGCCGCGCACGGAATCATCGAATCTCGCCGGTGAGACCGGTGAGGTTTTTCCTCCGCGGCGCTCAGTAAGCGTGGCGGACTTCTCGCCAAGACCGAGGATAATCTCCTGCTCGGGATTCTCGAAAACATAACTGACCGTGCCGTCGCGGACTTGAATTTTGAAAGGAACGACCGTCGCATCCGCTCGCAAACGCGCGTTGAGCACGATCTGGTCGCCGAGGGGATTCATCCGCGCCGCGGCAAGAATCTGCCCCGCATCCGGCTCCGCTTGCAGACTCGACAAGGCGGCGCAGAGCAAAACGA
>JBBRHN010000366.1:0-2555 GCA_038222685.1 Chthoniobacterales bacterium
CTTGTTCTGGCATGTGCTCCCGCGGTGCTGGCAGCGAACGTGATTTTTATTCATCCCGATGGTGCTGGGGTCGCGCATTGGCAGGCGGCGCGTTTTTATTTAGTCGGACCTGACGGGGATTTGAACTGGGACCGGTTGCCATCTACGGCGATTTATCGCGGGCACATGCAGGATTCGTTGACCGCGACTTCGAACGGTGGTGCGACGTCGCACGCTTACGGCATCAAAGTTCCTGCCAACGGCTTCGGAACGGACGCCAGCAAGAAGCGGCCTCTGGCTGCGTCGGGCTTCCGAGGCAGTCTCATGCACGAGGCGATGAAGGCCGGGATGCGCGTTGGCGTTGTGAACTCCGGCAGCGTGATCGAACCGGGGACGGCTTGCTTTCTGGCGAGTGTGGAAAAACGGGATCAATACGAAGCAATCACCGAACAAATTGTCGAATCGGGCGCTGATGTTATTCTGAGCGGTGGCGAGGAGTGGTTTCTGCCAAAAGGCAAGGCGGGTCGGCACTCCGCCGACGGCGCGCGAACCGATGGATTGGACTTAATCGCTGCGGCGAAGGTGAGGGGATACCACGTCGTTTACGATGCGGCGGAGTTGGCGGCGGTTCCGGCGGGAACCCGCAAGTTGCTCGGGATTTTTGCTCACGAAGATACCTTCAACGACATGGGCGAGGCGGAAATGGCGGCGCTGAAGCTTCCGCCGTTTAAACCCGGCACACCCACGCTCGCGGAGATGACGCAGGCCGCTTTGAACGTCCTCGCGCCCGGGCCATTTTTGCTCGTCGTCGAAGAGGAGGGGGCCGACAACTTCGGCAATGCGAACAACGCCGCCGGCACGCTGGAGTCTTTGCGCCGAACGGATGAGGCTCTCGGCGTTGCACTGCGATTTGTGGAAAAAGATCCCGAAACCCTCTTGGTGACTGCTGCCGACAGCGTCGCCGGGGGGATGGAGGCGATCGGTTTTGTTGAGTCCCCGGAAAAACTGGCGATAGCTTCGAATCGGCGCGACCGCAATGGCGCGCCTTACAGTCTCGCCGCGGATGGGAAACCCTTCGAATCCCAGCCTGACCGCGAGGGTAAAACACATCCGTTCGTTATTTCATGGAGCACCTTACTCGATGCCAGCGGCGGGATCATCGTACGCGGTGCCGGCAAAAAATCGGAAGCGATTCAAGGCAGTTTCGACAACACGATGATCTACTCTTTGATGCACGACGTGCTCTTCGAGAAGAAGTGAGCGGCGTTTTCTCTTGTCAGCCGGGGCGGGCGGGCGGACATTTATCTCCCGCATATATGCCCAATACGATTTTGATAGGTGCCCAGTGGGGCGACGAAGGAAAAGGAAAAATTATCGATTTTTTGACTGATGAGGCCGACGTCGTCGTCCGCAGTCAGGGCGGCAACAACGCCGGACACACCATTGTAATCGGCGGAGAAAAATACGTCCTGCACCTCATTCCGTCCGGCATCCTGCGCCGCTCAAAGACCTGCGTGATCGGTAACGGCGTTGTGCTCGACCCCGTCGCGCTTGTCGCCGAAATCGACGGACTCCGCAAGCGGGGCGTGACCGTTGCAAAAAATCTTCTCATCAGCGACGCGGCCCATCTTGTGCTGCCCTATCATCGCGCGCTCGACGAACAACGTGAGGCACTCAAAGGTCGCAACAAGATTGGCACCACCAAGCGCGGCATCGGCCCCGCTTACGGCGACAAGGTGGCGCGGACGGGAATTCGGGTTTGCGACTTGGTGCGACCAGACGTTTTTGAGAAAAAGCTCGCTCTGCGCGTTCGCGAAAACAACGCGATCTTGAAGAGCCTCGGCGCCTCGCCTTTGAACGGAAAAAGGATCCTCGCCGACTCGCTTGCCGCCGCCGAAGTGTTGCGTCCTTTTGTGACAAATACCGTGGTTTATCTCCACAAGGCGATCTCCGCTGGCAAGAGCCTGCTTTTTGAAGGTGCACAAGGAACATTTCTCGATATCGATCACGGCACTTACCCGTTCGTCACGAGCTCAAATACCACAGCCGGCGGTGCTTGCACAGGGAGCGGCGTGCCACCGCATCGCATGGATCGTGTGCTCGGCGTGATGAAGGCCTATACGACCCGCGTGGGCGAAGGGCCGTTTCCGGCGGAAGACCCCGGTGTCACAAAAAACCTCCACGCGATGGGCCGCGAGTTCGGCTCGACAACTGGCCGACCGCGTCGATGCGGCTGGTTTGACTCCGTGGCGACAGGCTTTGCAACGATGGTCAACGGCATCGACGAACTCGCCGTCACCAACCTTGACGGTCTCGACGCCGTCGAGACCATTCGCGTCTGCCATGCCTACAAGGTCGACGGTAAAAAGCTCACCGTTCTTCCCACCGATCCCGACCTTCTCGCTCGCTGCACTCCGGTCTATCGGGAATTCCCAGGCTGGATGAAGTCGACCGAGAATGCACAGAAAATGTCTGACCTGCCTGTGCGCGCCCGCGAATACGTCCAAGCCATTGCGGACTTGACCGGTGCCCGTTTGTCCATAGTAAGTGTCGGCCCCGGCCGCACGCAGACCATC
>JBBRHN010000367.1:0-2506 GCA_038222685.1 Chthoniobacterales bacterium
CAGTGTCGAACCCTCACCCGCCGTCTTCCGCTCCGCTCTCGATGGCGTCACCCGCGCCCTTGCTCGCATGATCGTTCGTGACGGCGAAGGCGTCTCGCGTTTCGTCGAAGTCGAAGTCACCCGCGCCGCCACCAAAGCGGACGCGCGTCGCGCCGCGGAAGCCATCGCGAACTCCACCCTCGTCAAGTGCGCCTGGGCCGGTGGCGACCCGAACTGGGGCCGTATCCTCGACGCTGTCGGGTACTGCGGAGCAAAGATGGACGAAACCAAGACCGCGATCTTCTACGACTCACTACCCGTCGCCGTCCGCGGCGTTGTCGCCGGAACCCCCGTCGCGAAACTTCGCAAAGTCGCCGCCAAAAAATCTTTCCGCGTCACGGTCGATCTCGGTATGGGCTCTGCTTCTTATTTTGTTTGGACAACGGATTTGACCGAAGAATACGTCCGCCTCAATCTCGGAGAATAAATGAGTTCATTGTTAAAATCTGACGCCCGCTCCGAAAGCCTCATTGAGGCCCTGCCGTACATCCAGGAGTTCCGCGGCAAAACCTTCGTCATCAAATACGGCGGCGCGGCCATGGAGGACGAGCAGATCGTCGAAAAATTCCTTCGCGACGTCGTCTTCCTCGAAGCCGTCGGAATCAATCCCGTTCTCGTCCACGGCGGCGGAAAAGCCATCACCGCCCGCATGCGCGACGCCGGACTCAAAACCCAGTTCGTCAACGGCCTCCGCATCACCGACGCCACCGCAATCCGCATCGTCGAAGAAACCCTCGATGGCGAAATCAATTCAGCCATCGTTAAAACCCTCCAGCAATTCGGGGGCAAGGCCGAGGGCTTCTCTGGCAAAAGCGTCTTCACTGCCACCAAGCTCGGCCCGCAGTCGATCGAGTCCGGCACCGCTATCGACATTGGTTTCGTCGGCGAAGCCGCAAACGTCCTCACTAAGGAAATCAAAGCCGCGATCCGCCGCGAAGTCGTCCCCGTGATCAGCCCCATCGGCGCCACCGAAGAAGGCGTCGTCCTCAATATCAACGCCGACGTCGCCGCCTCCGCCCTCGCTGCCGAACTCAAAGCCGCCAAACTCATCTTCGTCAGCGACGTCCCGGGCATCATGCGCGACCCCGCCGTGCGGGAGTCGCTCATTCCCAGCGTCACTGCCTGTCAGGTCGAGACCCTTATCAAATCCAAAGTCATCGTTGGCGGCATGATCCCCAAAGTTCAGTCCGCTTCCCATGCCCTCCAAAAAGGCGTTGAAAAAATCCACCTCATCGGCGGCCAAATTCCGCACGCCCTTCTCCTCGAGATTTTCACTAACGCCGGCATCGGCTCCGAAATCACTCTCTAAGGCTCCCGATCCGCCGTCATCTCCTCCTCGGGATTCGTTGATAATTTTTCTCGATTTTTTCGCGGGCCTTCGATAAACATGCCAAATGGCAACCGCAAAACCGAAAACAGCCCGCAAAGCAAACCCCGCCCTGATGAAACCCGTTCAACCCGATGAGGCCTTGGCCGCCATCGTTGGTTCAAAGCCACTCCCACGGAGTGAGATGACCAAAAAGCTCTGGGACTACATCAAGAAACATGACCTTCAAGACGCAAAGAAGAGGACCAACATTAACGCTGACGAAGCGCTCAAAGTTGTCTTCGGCGGCAAGAAACAGGTCACTATGTTCGAGATGACGAAACTCGTCTCCGCTCACGTCAAGGCCATCTAATCCACTTTTAACCCCTCTCCCCCGAGAGCCCCGGAAAACCAAGACCCCGTTCCGAAGATTATTCGGACGGGGTCTTTTTCGTTTCAGCGAAGCTCGTCGCGCTACTGATACTTCGCCGCGAGCGATCGTCCCGCTTTTGCGCTGCGCACGGCGAGATCGAGGATGTGAATGGGACGGCGCGACCATTCAGCGGTGATGACAAGTGGCACCTTGTCCACGAGATGATCGCTGACGTTTTGGTAATAGCGCTCGCTTTGGCTTGGCGGGGAGTGCAACCGGGTCGTGATCTCGCGCCCGTCTATGGTTTGGAAGATTCTTACATGAGATCCTTCCATCGCGATTGTTCCTTCCGTTCCGATGATTTCCATCCAGCCCTCGCGATGTTTTGCCTGGAGAGTGCTGATGCGGAGCGTGAGCCATTGCGAGCCCTTGAATCGCACGACGGCGAATCCCTCGTCCTCAATCGTGTCGCTTTTCCATTTCGTGCGGGGTGCCCAATATCCGTTGTGCGCGAAGCCTGAGACTTCCGTCACCGGGGCGGAGATGAGCTGCAGGGAATACTCTAAAAGATGAACGCCCCAATCGTAAAGAATGCCGCCCGAGATTTTCCGGCTGCTCCGCCACCAATCTCCCGGCTGACCATAGCCGCCCATGTGGCAATCAATACTCACAATGTCACCAATGGTTTTCTTTTTGACGAGATCGAGCGTCTCCAAAATGCAGCCATCCCAGTGTCGGTTGTGATACGTGGAGAGCATTACGCCGGATTTTTTCGCGGCGGCAATCAT
>JBBRHN010000368.1:0-2477 GCA_038222685.1 Chthoniobacterales bacterium
CCCGCCGAAGTCGGCCAACGCAAAGCCACCATCGTCTCCATCACGGCCTTCACCGACCTCGATCTCCTGCGCGAAAAAGTCAACGTAGTCCGCCAGGAAGCGTAATTCCGCTGCGCCTGGAGCCTCCCTCGGTTTCGGTTAAAGGAAATTCCCTGCTCTGAAGCGGCGGAATCCCAAAAACCTTCGTAATTTCGCGCCAGTCAAAGAAGATGCTTATCTCCTAGGAACGCCGCTCGTAGCCGCTCTCTTGAAACGCTCGAACGACTTGCCATTTTCCCATTTTTTTCGCATATTTATGGAATGAAGACAACGCTTGAGTTGCCCGATCAACTTTTCCATGCAGCCAAGACCCGTGCGGCGGCTCAGAAACGGAAGCTCAAAGATCTGGTTTCCGACGGACTGCGAACAGTTTTGGATTCTCCCGTGACAGCAGTTGATGGCGACGAGGAGGTGCGCACAGTTTTAACAGCTTTGGATGACATTCTTCGATGCCCGCCTCTTCAACGCGACCGGACGCCGCGCCTCGACTCCCGACTGCTTTATTGCCGCCACCGCCATCGAACAAGATGCTCCGCTTCTCACCGCCGACGAGGAAGACTTCAAGACCTTCGTTCCCCTCGGCCTTAAACTTGTGTGAATCGACTGCACAATGAAAAAATGCGCAAGAAAGGAAGTGCGTGATAGATGAGGCAAAGAACCCGATCCGTGAGGCCGAGGGGCGAGGCACGGTTTCTTGGGTCTCTCCCCGCGACCGAGAACGATTCTCCATAAACATTGAAGATCCAACTGCCAATCAATCCGATCTGATGGACGGGGACAATCCGCACGAGATAAGTGGTTATTGCTAAGGAATCATCACGCTACGACAGTTTCATCCCACGGGCGGCGCGAAGAATGTGGTGCCACGTCTCGCGGCCCAGTTTGGTGTCCATGGCAAAACAGATCAGTAGCGAAAAACGAGGCGTGCATCAACGCTGATTCTGTAGACGTTCAGACAAGGCTGCCGATGTCGATCTCCGCCGACGAGGACGTTCACATCAACTCTGCCGCGATTTCGTCGGCCACGAGTTTGCCTTGGCGTGTGAGCACGAGGCGGTTTCCATGCTGGTTCATCAATCCGTGTTCGACGAGGCGCGCGGATTTTTCGAGCGGCACGTCGTGCGAAGAGATGCCTGAGCTTGTCCTCAGCGCGAAGGCCATGGACTCCGAAGCGCGCGTGGCGTCATCCACGGTTTCCTCAAAATCATGCCAGCCCTTTCCCCCGCTCACGAGCTCGATGAATCGGCTTGTGTCCGCGATGGCGCGACGTCGGACCCCGCCTCGCGTGGAGAACGCGCTCGGGCCGAGGCCTTCGTATTCCGCACCGATCCAGTAAGCGAGATTGTGCCGGCATTCGCGTCCGGGTTTTGCGTAGTTGGAAATCTCGTATTGCAAATACCCGGCGCCTTCGAGTTCCGACATCGTGATCTCAAAAAAATCCGCATCCAGCGACTCATCGGGCACCATTTCGCCGCGCTGCAATTTCAAAAAATACTCCGTGTCCTCCTCGTAGGTGAGGCAATAGGCGGAGATGTGCTCGGGCGCGAGATCGATTGTTGTGCGCAGCGAATCGAGCCACATTTTTTCCGACTGACCCGGAATCCCAAAAATCAAATCGAGATTGATATTCTCGAACCCGGCCTCGCGGAGAATTTCAAAACTTCGCCTCGCCTGCACCGCGGAGTGAACGCGGCCGAGCGTGAGCAGCAGGCCGGGATCCCACGATTGCACGCCCATGCTCACACGGTTGACTCCCAGATCCAGCAGCGCGCGGGCTTTCTCCAGCGAGACCGTGGCAGGATTCATCTCGACCGTAAACTCCTGCACGTCGGAGAAATCAATCCGCTCGCGCAGGCCGCCGATGAGCGTCTGGAGCTGGGTTGTCGAGAGTGCCGTCGGCGTTCCCCCTCCGAAAAAAACCGTCTGCGGCCTAAGACCCTCAGCCGCATTGTCCGCCGTCGCGAGGACCGCATCTAGAAACGCCTTGGTTTTGTTTCGGTCGCTTGCTTCCTTGTAAAAGCTGCAATACGGGCACACCTTCGGGCAAAACGGAATGTGGACGTATAAGTGGCGAACCATCGAATGAGATTACGACGAATGATGATCTGGCGCAACGCAGGAGCGATGCTCGCGGCAGCCTTGCTGACCTCGACCGCGTGGGCAAACGCGCCCGCGACGCCTCCCGCGCGGAGCTCGGTGTTTTTTGCGACAGAGACATCATCGCTGGGGCCGCTCCAGCGCGCGAATGCCGCCGTCGTGCAGCGGATGGTGGATCGCCTTGTTACGGCGGCAACCGGAAAACCGACGCCTGCGGCCGCATGGGCCTCGCTCGTTGGAAAAAAAGACACCGTCGGAATCAAGGTTTCCGCCGCCGCCGGTGCCACTAGCGGAACGCACCCGGAAGTTGTGGACGCGGTCGTTCGCGGCCTCCAATCCGC
>JBBRHN010000369.1:0-2472 GCA_038222685.1 Chthoniobacterales bacterium
TGGCTGACAGCGGAATTGGCTTGCGGGCAATACGGGTTTTCTTGGTGGGACGGCGGTCGCATGTCTCTCTCTGCCGCACGCTCGGCGATGTTTTTCCGCAAGAACACCGACGATCCCCGCTGCGCTCCGGAGTTAGAAAAATACTACACGATCATCCAGAGGGCGGTCGGCGGGAAATTTGATGTGCAGGAGGCGGCTCGCCTGGAACTGGAATGGTGGAAGGAACGCCGTCGCAAAGTGTTGCCGCAGGAATACGCGCGAACCATCGCCAAGCTTATCGCCGTCACTTACGGCGTTCCGGACGAGTCCGTTCTTCCAGGAGCGACGATGCGCGCCGAGGCAATGGCGTATCGCGATGCCCGACGCGATGGAAAAATGACCGCTCCAGACTGGGACGAGGTCACTCGGCAACTCTCCGAGGCGTATACCTCGCTCAAAACGTCCATCGCCGATGCCCGTTGATTCCATCCCAGATCGGACTGATTCCTTGATATAGAAAGTCAATCGCGAGCGAGTGGTTCTCCGGGATGGTTCTGCGGCATCATCCTGCGCCTCGGCTCACTTGAAAAACTTTTCGGCGTTCATCGGAACAAACCAGCTCAAGGCCCCCTGCGGTTCGATGAAAGCGCGTGAGAAGATTATTAGCGCGATTGGATTGCCGACTTTTCCCGATGCGCGACTGGGGCTCGAAATGGGAGGAAGGGAGCGTGGGCTTCGCTCGTGCCCGCGTGAATGTCGTTACGCCGATTTGTCTTTGGTTTTGAAAAGCAAAGCCCAGCCGATGATGAAGAGGACACCGCCGATGGGGGTGATCGCGCCGAGCCAGCGGATGTTCGTGAGAGCGAGGGTGTAGAGGGAGCCCGAGAAGATGAGGACGCCGATGGCCCAAATCCACGTGATGACTGGCCGTCTTTCGGCCGCCCAGAGCGCGGCGACGGCGTGGATGAGGTGGTAGAGGACGGCGGTTTGCCAGACGGCGAGCGTGTCGTTTGTGGCGAGGATGTTTTTGAGGCCGTGCGCGCCGAACGCTCCGAGGGCGACGCCCGTGAGGCCGAGAATGGCGGCAATTTTTTGAGCGATCATGTCGGAGTGAACGATTAAACCCAGAGCTTCGGCTGTCAACGTCCGATCAGCCTGAAGCATTCGAGGAAGACGGGGCTGAAGTCTTGGGGTTGGGTGGCGGTCCAGCGGGTGATTTGGTCGACGGGAAAAAATGCGCCGGTTTCGACTTCCATGGCGGCGGGACGGAAGGGGCCGTCGTGACGGGTGCGATAGACTTCAATGAACTCCCATCCGGTGGTTTCGGAAGGGGTGAGGCGTCCGATGCGTTCGAGAGGGGGGCACTCGACTCCGAGTTCTTCGCGGAACTCGCGTTGGGCGGCTTCGAGGTAGGTCTCGCCGGAGTCCACGTGTCCGGCGGCGGAGGAGTCCCAGCGGCCGGGGTTGCGGTCTTTCCAGATCGAGCGTTTTTGGAGGAAGAGATCGCCGGAGGAGTTGAAGGCAAGCATGTGAACGGCGCGGTGGAGGAAGTTATTCACATGCACAACTTCGCGAGGTTCTGAGCGCAGCACGCGATCTTCTTCATCGACGACATCGAACATCTCCGAACCGCTCTGAGCGGCTGCTGGAGAGGCAAGGCGGGCTAGGGATTCCCACTGGGTGAGGGACATCTCCTCGGCCCGAACGGTGCCGAGAACACCGAGGGCGCTTGTGAGTTCGGGCCAGCGCGGGGCGAGTTCGGGGAGGAGGTTGCGGAGTTGTTTGCGACGTGCGGAGAAACCGCGTCGCACGAGGCGCTCGAAGACGTTTTCGTCGAGAACACAGACCTGATCGATGGCGCGCTTTTCGAGAGACACGACCGCGGAGTCCACTTTCGGAACGGGATAGAAAATCGTGGGCGGAAGTTTTTTCAAAAACGACGCCTTCCAGCGACGGTTCACGCAGATGGTCATCGCGCCGTATTCCTTGGTGCGTGGCACGGAATCGAGGCGGTGTGCGAGTTCGAGCTGGAGCGTGAGAACAAGCATTGATGCGGGTGAGAGGGCAGATGTGAATTTTTCGATGAGCGGCGTTGAAATGTAGTAGGGGAGATTCCCGATCACTTTCGCGGGGCCGCGACCCCAGAGTTCGCGGAGATCGAAGTTGAGCGCGTCGGCGTGGAACACTCGCGTTGTTCCACCTTCGAATTTCGCTCGCAAGTAGGGGATCAGGCGGTCGTCTTTTTCAATGATCGTCAGGGGATTCCCTAGAGCCGCGAGGTATTCCGTGAGAGCACCGAGGCCGGGGCCGATCTCGATGATGTGTTCGCCGGGTTGGACGTCGAGGCGATCGATGATCCAACGGGCAAGGTTTTGATCGTGGAGAAAGTTCTGCCCGAGGCTGCGGGTCGGGCTGGTTCCGATTTCCGCGAGGACGCGTTGGATTTCACTCAATGTCATAGGATTCCGTTGGCTATTGGGTGTCCATTCACAA
>JBBRHN010000370.1:0-2464 GCA_038222685.1 Chthoniobacterales bacterium
AATTCTCTAGTCACGTGAACATTTACTCCGACATCGTCCGCCCCGCGCTCTTTCGCCTGGACGCGGAAACCGCGCACCATATCGCCATGACCGGGCTACGGCTCACCCCTCCCGCGATGCTCTCTGCTGTTTTTGGCAAGCCGCCGCTCGCACCCGTCCGCGTGTTCGGTCTGGATTTTCCGAATCCCGTCGGCCTCGCCGCAGGCATGGACAAAAACGCAGAAGCACTCCCGGCGTGGCAGGCTCTCGGATTCGGCTTCACCGAACTCGGAACCGTGACCGCCCACGGCCAGCCCGGAAACGACAAACCCCGCTGCTTTCGTTACCCCGCTCAACAAGCGCTCATCAACCGGATGGGATTTAACAACGACGGTGCCAAAGCCATCGCGTCACGACTCGCAGCCCTCAAATCCTCCGGTCGCTGGCCGACAACCCCGGTCGGCGTCAACATCGGAAAATCGAAAGTTACCCCGCTCGAAGACGCAGCGAGCGACTACGCGGCCAGCTTTCGCGCACTCCTTCCGTTCGCCGATTACTTCGTCGTCAACGTCAGCTCGCCCAACACGCCGGGCCTCCGGCAACTCCAGGATCGCGACGCCCTCACCGCCATCGTGTCCGCCCTCAAAGACATCGATGCCAACGTTCCCCTCCTTGTCAAACTCGCACCCGATCTCACCGATGACGCCGTCCGCGAAATGGCCGGACTCGCCGCGCAAACCGGCCTCGATGGCCTCATCGCCACCAACACCACGCTCGATCATTCCGCTGTTCCTCCAGCCTCCGATCAAACAGGTGGACTTAGCGGCACCCCGTTGCTCGGGCGCTCAAACTACGTGCTCCGGTTGCTACGCCAGCACACCGACGTCCCTCTCATCGCTTCCGGCGGAGTCATGACCCCCGAGTCCGCTTACGAAAAAATTTCCGCAGGCGCCTCCCTCGTCCAGCTCTACACCGGCTTCGTTTACCACGGCCCCGCCCTCATCCGGAAAATCGTCGAGCGTCTCGCCCCAATCACACCGCGCTGACGTCAGCGGAACTGCGCGTGCCCGCGAATCATTTCCTCGAACTCGGCATGGTCATGCAGGGCAACCTCAGGCGGAATTTTTGACGGAGAACGTTCCCAACGGAGAAGCCACGAGGCGTCGAGCAAATCGCGTCGCCGGATAGCTGGATCGGACAGCGCCGGGGAGGTCAGCGCGATCGTGGTCTCCGGGCGCGGTCCTGTGCTGCAACCCCGCGCAACATGAAAGCCAGCCGCGAGCAGAGCGACCCGCGTGGACGTCGCTCCTGAGTAGGTGAAAATCTCCGTCGCAGCGTTTTGGCAACGGTCGAAGATCGTTCGGAAGCTTGCGATCTTCCACTCGTTGGACGTCTGACTGGAGAACATATCGAAAAAAACGATCTCCGGCGGTCCGGGAGCGATCGTCACGGATTCTAGGAAATCGCCGGGCACGAGTTCCCACGTGAGACCCTCGTGAGTGCGGGAATGCCAGTGCCCCGATTTCAAAATTCCATGCGGCCCGCTATGGCGCAAATATCGAAAGAACTCGTTGTTCTCAAAGGCCAATCGGAGCGCATCGAGGTCATTTTCGAAGCTTACAATCCGAAGAGGCCGGAGCCGCACGT
This sequence comes from Chthoniobacterales bacterium, assembly GCA_038222685.1. GTDB lineage: Bacteria > Verrucomicrobiota > Verrucomicrobiia > Chthoniobacterales > Terrimicrobiaceae > JBBRHN01. The sequence continues at coordinate 1,627 of JBBRHN010000370.1, forward strand.
TGCCGTCCGTCGTCATGAAATGCTCAACCTGAGCCTCGTAACATCGAATCGCCGCCATGGCATTGGCCGCAGCCCCGAGCCCGACATCCCACAAAATCAGCGGATGAGGATCCGTCGTCCAGAGCCGTGCGGCCAAATGCGACTGTTCGACGTATAGCCGCCGCGCCTCATCCATCGGCGGTATTCGCGCGTGCATGATCTCGCCGCTAGCCGTGTGCAGAATATTTGAAACCCCCTCGTCTGAAGTGAGAACTTCAAATGCTCCGCGTGCGAGTCGCCGTTGCGGACGCGAGACAGGCTCGTTCACCGGATTGTCCAAGTCATCGGCTTGGAGAAATGCGCGCTTCTCGTGGTAGAGTTCCAAAAAACGTCCTTCTAGAATGCTCTGCCGAATTTCAGACATGAGGCGGTGAAAGAAGTGGATGTTGTGCTTGCCGAGAAGTTGCCAACCGAGCGTCTCCTTCGTTTTTGTGAGATGGTGAAGGTAGGCGCGGGAATAGCGGGCGCACGTGGGACACGAGCACAGCGGGTCGAGTTTTTCTTCGGAAAATTTGTAAACCCCGCGACGCAATTGCAAATAACCCCGCGAAGTAAAGGCTCCTCCCCGCTGCGCGACTTGTGTGGGGATTATGCAGTCGAACATGTCGACCCCGCGATGCACTGCCTCAAGAATATCGAGCGGTGTGCCCACTCCCATAAGGTAACGCGGCTTCTCGCGCGGGAGGAGTTGCGCGGAAAACTCGCACATATCTTCGCGTTCGCTCTTCCCCTCACCCACGGCCAGCCCCCCGATGGCGAATCCGTCGAATGGCATCTCGACCAACCCGGCTGCACTGCG
>JBBRHN010000371.1:0-2456 GCA_038222685.1 Chthoniobacterales bacterium
GCATCGGGGCCAATGTCGATGACGTGGTCGGCTTCGGCGATGACGTCGAGGTGATGCTCGATCACGACAACCGTGCCGCCCTCATCGACGAGGCGGTGGAGGACGGTGACGAGTTGGGCAACGTCGTGGGCGTGGAGTCCAATGGTGGGCTCTTCCAAAACGTAGAGCGTGGATTTCCCGCGCCGGGTCGTGCGGATTTCCTCCGCAAATGAGGTCGAACGCCGGGCGAGTTGGGTGACGAGTTTGATGCGCTGAGCCTCGCCGCCGCTGAGAGTGGGGCTGGGCTGGCCGAGCTGAAGGTAGCCGAGTCCGGTCTCGACGAGCAGATCCATCGGACGCCGGATTTTTGGGTGGGCCGAGAAAAACTCCGCAGCCTGTTCGATGGTCATGTCCATCACATCGCCGATGGATTTTCCGTTGTATTCGACTTCGAGCGTCGCGGGATTGTAACGGCGTCCGAGACAGTCCTGGCAAGGCATGTAGCTCGGCGGGAGAAAATTCATTTCGAGCCGAATCACCCCTTGCCCGAGGCACGCTTCGCAGCGGCCGCCTTCGTTGTTGAACGAAAACCGGCTATTCGTGTAGCCCCGCATCCGGGCGGCCGGAAGCGTGGCGAAGAGATTGCGGATTTCGTCGAAAACTTTGACGTAGGTCGCGGGGGTTGAGCGCGATGTTTTTCCGATCGGCGACTGATCCACTTCGAGCACGGCCGAGAGGTGGCTCGTGCCCGTGACGCCCGCACAGGTCGGCACCGAGGCGCGGCTCTTCGTTCGCGAAAGCGCATCGCGGACGGCGGGAACTACGACACCGCGAAGCAGTGTGCTTTTTCCGGAACCGGATACACCTGAAATCACGGTCAGGCGGTTGAGCGGGATGGAAACATCGACGGCTTTGAGGTTGTGAAGTTTGGCGGCGCGAACGGTCACCCAATGCTCAGCGGCTGGACGGCGTGTGCCGCGCGAAGGGTGCACCATCGGATCGCGCAGGGATTTGCCGGTGAGGGAATTGGGGGAGAGCATGATCTCGTCGAGTGTTCCGGAGGCGACGATTTCGCCCCCGCGGCGACCGGCACCGGGTCCGAGATCGAGGATGCGATCCGCGCGGCGCATCGTTTCCTCATCGTGCTCGACGATCACCAGCGAGTTGCCTTTTTTTGTGAGGGTCGCAAGAGCGTCGAGGAGCTGCTCGTTGTCGCGCGGGTGGAGTCCAATGGTCGGCTCGTCGAGCACGTAGAGCACACCGCGGAGGTTCGATCCAAGCTGGGCCGCAAGTCGAATCCGCTGCGCCTCGCCGCCGCTCAGCGTCTTCGCGCCCCGGTCCAGCGAGAGGTAATCAAGGCCCACGGTGCCGAGGAAGCGGAGTCGCTGGGAGATTTCGGAAACAATATCGCGGGCAATCTCGGCACGGGTTCCCGAAAAGGTTAATTTTGCTGCGATCTCCAAGGCGTCTGCGGCCGAGGCGCGGGTGAAGTGAGTGATCGAGTGGTCTTGGAGAAAAACGTTGGACGCAGTTTCGTTGAGTCGTCCGCCTTTGCAAACGGGACACGGCCGCGGCTCATCGTCTTCGAGGCCCTCGTGGCGACGTTCTTCGTCGAGCTCCGCTTCGATTGCGGAATCAAACTCTTTCTCCGCGCCTAGAGCACTCCAGACCTCGCCGAAGCCGCGACAGTGCAAACACCAGCCGTGCGGGGAATTGAATGAAAAGAGACGCGGATCAAGTGGCTCGAAGGCGCGGCTGCACGAAGGGCAATTCATCTCAGTGCTCAGGACGAGCGAGCGGCCCTTCGCATCGACTGTGCGGGCAGTGCCGCGTCCGAGCGAGAGCGCGCGGCGAACGGCATCGTCAGCTTGCTGGGCATCGGGTTTGTCGAGTTCGGCAACGAGAGCATCAATGGTATGCTCTTTGAATCGTTCGAGTTTTTCGAAACCCGCAACGGGCGTGAGTTTTCCGTCAACGAGGAGGGTTTCGATGCCTTGGCGGCCTGCCGCGCGTGCGACGTCGGTGTGGAATCCTTTGCGTCCCTTCACGAGATTCGCAAAAATTTTGACAGGCCCGATGGTGGCGAGTTTACGCACTTCTTCAGCAATGGCGCCGGGTGTCCGGCTTTCGACGGGGATGTTGCACTCGGGGCAAAATTGCGTGCCGAGTTTCGAGAAAAGGAGGCGCAGAAAATGATAGATCTCGGTGACGGTTGCCACAGTGGATTTTCCGCCGCCGCGAGTGACGCGTTGTTCGATGGCCACACTAGGCGGAAGCCCTTCGATGGAATCCACCTCGGGTTTTTCCATTTGCTCGACGAACTGCCGCGCGTAAGGCGACATGCTGTCGAGGAAACGTCGCTGGCCTTCGGCAAAGAGAATATCAAACGCGAGGGTTGATTTCCCGGAGCCACTCAGGCCCGTGATGACAACCATGCCGTCGCGCGGGATATCGACAGAAATGTTTTTTAAGTTGTG
>JBBRHN010000372.1:0-2444 GCA_038222685.1 Chthoniobacterales bacterium
TGAAATTTCCCGCCTTGATCTTGCGAAGCTCTGCCGCAAAGCGGAAAACGAGTTCGTCGGAGTGAGTTGTGGGTTGCTCGATCAGGTGTCGTCCATTTTTGGAAAACGCGACCATGTTGTCTTTCTCGATTGCCGCGCGGAAAGCGTGGAGGCGATTCCGTTTCCGTCAAATCTCGACCTCCTGATCGTCCATTCCGGCGTCAAGCATGCGCTCACCGGAGGCGAGTATAACGAGCGCCGCGACCAGTGCTTTGAAGCGGCAAAGCGAATGGGCATTCCCGCGCTGCGCGATGTGACGAGCGCGCAGCTCGCCGCGGCCAAGCTGCCCGATCTTGTCAAGCGCCGCGCTGCTCACATTGTCGGCGAAAACGAACGCGTTTTCGAAGCACTCGAACATTTGAAAAACGGACGCGGGGCAGAGTTCGGGCGCTTGATGACCGCGTCGCACAAGAGCTCGATGACGAATTTCGAAAACAGCACGCCCGAGCTCGACGCGCTTGTTGAGATCGCGAAGAAGATGCCCGGTTGCCACGGTGCCCGGCTTACGGGAGGCGGATTCGGCGGTGCCATCGTCGCACTGGTCGAGGCTGACTCCGTAGATGCACTTGGCGTCGAAATCGTCGCTGCCTACAAAAAAGAAACGGGACACACCGGCGTCGCCTATCCCTGTTATGCCAGCGACGGCGCCTTGCCTGAGGACTGATCGTTCACAAATTTGGAAACGCTTTTTCTCATAGCTGGCGGCGGTGACTACCCGCGTCTCGTCATCGACGGAGCGCGCGCTGCGGGCGTTGAAAAAATTGCGCTGGCCGTCTTTGAAGGAGAGACCTCACCCGACCTCGCGGAGCGCGCGGACGCGGTTTTTCCCATGCGCGTCGGGCAGCTTGGCAAGCTCATCGATGCCGCCAAAAACTCAGGTGCCCGCCACGCGCTGATGGCAGGGCAGATTGCCCCCAGCAACCTATTCAACCTCCGTCCCGACGTGCGTGCGCTGCTCATTCTCGCGAAGCTCAAAGAACGAAATGCCGAGACGCTTTTCGGTGCCGTTGCCACGGAACTCGGCAACGTAGGAGTCGAGATCCTCCCAGCCACCACCTTTCTCGACGAGCATATTGCCGGGGTCGGCCATCTCGCCGGGCCGCGCCTCAAACCCCGCGCCATCGCCGACGTCGAATTTGGATTTCGTATCGCGAAGGAAACCAGTCGCCTCGATATCGGGCAGACCGTCGTCGTAAAAAACGGCACCGTGCTTGCCGTCGAAGCCTTCGAGGGCACGAACGAAACACTCAAGCGCGGTGGCGCACTCGGACGCGGTGGAGCAACCATGGTCAAAGTCTCCAAACCCGCCCAGGATCTTCGCTTTGACGTTCCGGTAGTCGGCACAAAAACCCTCGAAGCTGCTGCCTCTGCCGGCATTCGCACGATTGGCGTGGAGGCCGGAAAAACCATCCTCCTCGATCGTGCCAAGGTTACCGCCCTCGCCGACTCACTCTCGATTTCACTTTTTGGACTATGAAAAAAATTCGCACAGGCGTCGTTGGCGTCGGCCACATGGGACTCAACCACGCCCGCATTTACAGCGAGTTGGAGACATCCGATCTCGCAGCCGTTTACGACAACGACCCGGCCGCATCGAAATCCGCCGCCGAAAAATTCCGGACCCGCGCCGCCGCTTCGTTGGAAGAATTTACCGATCTTGTCGATGCCGCCACGATTTGTACGCCGACTGTCACACATTTTGAAATCGGCAAATTCCTTCTCGAACGCGGCAAACATCTTCTCATCGAAAAACCCATCGCCGATACGCCCGAGCGCGCACGCGAACTCTCCGACCTCGCCGCCCGCCACGGATGCGTGCTCCAGGTCGGCCACATCGAGCGCTTTAATCCCGTCCTTCACGCCCTCGAAGCCCAGCTTCAAAATCCGCGCTTTCTCGAAGTCACGCGCCTCTCTCCTTACCCGAATCGCAGCACAGATATCGGCGTCGTTCTCGACCTGATGATCCACGATATCGAGATCATCCTGCACCTTGTGCGCTCGCCGATTGTTTCGATGGATCCTGTGGGCATATCAGTTCTGGGCCGCGGCGAGGATATCGCCAATGTCCGCATCCGCTTCGCCAACGGCTGCGTCGCGAACCTCACCGCCAGCCGCATCAGTCAGGAACGCGTGCGCAAAATCCGCGTCTTCCAAGAGAATGCCTACCTCTCCCTCGATTACAAAAATCAAACCGGCTACCTCCTCCGCCTCGCCCGCGAAAATGAAAAAGCCAGCTCCGGTATAGGTAAACTCATCGGGCTCGCGACCGACTCAAAAATCGTCACGGATTTCAGCGGTCACCGCATTGTGCGCGAGCCCGTCGAAGTCGAAAAAGGCGAACCCCTCCGCATCGAACTCGAATCTTTTCTGCAATGCGCCCGCGATGGCCTCCGCCCAAAAGTCAC
>JBBRHN010000373.1:0-2433 GCA_038222685.1 Chthoniobacterales bacterium
GGTGAAGACGGAAAAAATCGAAGACCACGTGATGCATGAAGAGCGGTATCACATTTCCGCGCAAACGGCGGAGCGGATTGAAGTTGCTTCGCGGGTCGTGGCGATTGGGACGACGGTGGTTCGCGTGCTGGAGTCGCAGCCGGTTGGGGCGTTGAAGGCTTGTGCGGGGAGCACTCAGATTTTTATTCATCCGCCGTATGAGTTCCAGCGTGTCGGGGCACTACTGACAAATTTCCACCTTCCATGCTCGACGTTGTTGATGCTTGTGAGCGCGTTGGCCGGGCGGGAATTGATCCGGCACGCGTATGCGGAAGCGGTGAAAGAACGATACCGGTTTTTCAGCTACGGCGATTGCATGTTCATCGTTTGAGGTGCTCAGCGACAGGCGCGGAGGCGATCGAGGACCTTTCGCGCCGCTTTGCTGTCGATGGCTTCACCCGCTTGGTGCCAGCCAGTGGCCATGTCGGGAACGGTGCCTGCGACGACGAGTGCGGCGGCGGAGTTGAGTTGAACAATCATTCGCGGTCCGCGGCGCAAATTACCAGCGAGGATCTCGGCGATAATGCCCGCGTTGTGAGCGGCGTCGCCTCCGGCAAAATCGGCGGTGGCGAGCGGGGGGATGCCGAAGGTCGAGGGCTCAATGTTAAATTCGCTCCGAATGCCGGCGTCCATCGAGACGACTTGGGTTGTGCCGACTGCGGAAACTTCGTCGAGGCGCAGGTTATCCGGGCCGGTGCCGTGAACGGCCCAAGCGCGTTTGCGGCCGAGTTTCGCAAAGACTTCGGCGTAGAGGCCGGGAAGGTCGGGGTTGAAAACTCCTGCGAGCTGGTATCCCGGACGGGCCGGGTTGAGCAAGGGGCCGAGCATGTTGAACACGGAAGTCTTTTTGCGTTCGGCAAGGAGTTTGCGAACGGGGGCGACCGCTTTGAAGGCCGGGTGATAGTTCGGAGCGAACAGGAAGCAACAGCCCGCCGCGTCTAACGCAGCGGACGCCGAATCGGGCGAGAGGTTTACGCTTGCGCCGAGTGCCTCCAGGACATCTGCTCCACCGGATTTCGACGTGATTCCGCGGTTGCCGTGTTTGACGACTTTGACGCCACACGCGGCGACGACGAACATGACGGTTGTCGAAACATTAAAAAATCCCGCGTGGTCGCCGCCGGTTCCGCACACATCGATGCAGTCGTCTCCGGAGAACGGCAAGCCGACGGAGCGCCCGAGCAGCACCTCTACGAAAGTTGCAATTTCCGAGGCGGTCTCTCCGCGCGTGTGTAGCGCCTCCAAAAAGGCAGCGCGGTCTTCGAGGCTTTGGGATTCGTCGAGGAGGAGGTCGCAGGCGCGGTGCACTTGGTCGGCGGAAAGTTCGCTGCCGGACGAAATATTGTTAGTGATTTTGGTGATCATGACCGTTAGCGGACAATGAGGAAAATCGCGATGCAGAGCAAGACTGCGCCGCAGAGTCGAATGGCCATCACTCGGTGCCCGGCTTCGGCATCCCGCGCGCCAAACGAGGCCCCGGCCATCCATGCGAGCACGACACTCCAGATGCTGCGCGAGGAGTAGAGGATGTTGGTTGCGGTGGCATTGTTAAACGCGCCGAGAGCGAGCGCGAGGAGGAGGACTTGCGTTGCGAGGAGGGCGGACGATGTCGCGAGCGATTTCCTTGCCGGAGCAGGCGGGAGTGGGTTTTTCGAGCTGCTTAGGAAATGCCAAACGAGCGAGAAGACGGCGTTGCCTGTAAACATCAATGCGAGAAAATTCGCGAGCGTCGCGCGGGTGCACCACTGTTGGATCAAAATATCTGCAAGACCGAAAAATGCGGCCGCCGAGACGGCAAAAGCAGCCGTGGTGCCGATAGCGCGATGTTTGCCGCCTGGCGTTATCGTGACGAGGGCGATGGCTACGGCACTCAGGATGACGGATGTCCACCAGCCAATGGTTGGTTGAAACCCGAAGAGCCAAACATTGAAGCCTGAGACGAAAAGCAGCTTTGTTCCCATGAGCGGCGTTGCCACGGAGACGTCGCCGCGCGTGATGGCGACGAAGGTGAGGCATTGGCCAATAAAAAACAGCGCGGCACAGCAAAGCGGCTGCCACCAAACGGGCCACACACCTCCGAATAACCACAATGGCTGCATGATGAGACCCATGGCGAGATTGGCCGAGACATTGACATGCGCGGCGGTGGCACCCGCTGCGAAGGCCCTCTTGATGAAAAGCGTTCCGACGACGTAAATGATAGCCGCTGCAAGCGGTAGAAAAATCGCGACCGGGCTCACGAAGGCTCTTTCAGCTTCGTGAGGACGGACTTGAGCTCGCGTGCCGACCACTGGCCTGGGACGTTCGGGCGATCCAGCCAACCGTAGTTGAGGACCGATCCGCACGAAGCAAACAGCACGCGCGACGCCATGCCGAGGGCACCCATGCCCATGA
>JBBRHN010000374.1:0-2433 GCA_038222685.1 Chthoniobacterales bacterium
GCCGACTAAGCGAGCGATTCGTAGAGTGCTTTCGTCTGCGCGGCAATCGAGCTCCACGAAAAAACCTCGAGCGCGCGCTGGCGTCCGGCTTTTCCAAAAGCCGCGCGCTTGGCGGGGTCGGCCATGAGGTCGTTAACGCGCGCGGCGAGATCGCGGGAGAATTTTTCGGGATCTAGCGGTTCGAATGGACTCCCGGCCATTTGCTCGACCGCGACCAGATACCCGGTTTTGCACTGGCGGATCACTTCCGGGATTCCCCCGACGGCACTGGCCACCACCGCAGTTCCGCACGCCATCGCTTCCAGATTGATGATGCCGAATGGCTCGTAAATCGAGGGGCAAACGAAAACACCCGCGTGAGAATAGAGTTCGATTTTTGAGCGATTATCCAGCATCTCTTCGATCCACACGATGCCCGCACGCGATTGTTGCGCCGAGGCGACGGCCTGCTTCATCTCTGCCGCGATCTCGGGCGTGTCAGGCGCACCGGCGCAGAGAACAACCTGAAAGCCGGGATCCAGATGCCGAATCGCGTTGACCAAGTGGACAATGCCTTTTTGCCGCGTGATTCGTCCCACAAAAAGGATGTAAGGCTCGTGGGGATTAATCCCATGTCGGCGCAGCGCACCGTGCGTGCTCACTGGATGGTATTCTTCCGGATCAATTCCGTTGTAAATCACATGCAGCCGCGAGGGCTCCACCTCATACAAGCGCTCCACGTCTTTCTTCGTTTCGCCCGAGACCGCTATCACCGCATCCGCCATCTCGATGGCGGTCTTTTCCAGCCAGCACGTGAAATCGTAGCCTCCGCCGAGTTGCTCGCGCTTCCAAGGACGCAGAGGCTCGAGCGAATGCACCGTCACCACCAGCGGAATGCCGTAGTTCTGTTTCGCCAAAATCCCCCCGAAGTGCGAATACCACGTGTGGCAGTGCACGACATCCGCATCAATGTTCGTTGTGTTAAAGTCCAAACACCGCTGGAGCGCGCCAAACACAGGCAGCAGCGGCTTCGGACACGTGTAGCTTTTGCTGTCGAGCTTGAAGCCGCGCGCACTCAATTCTCCCGAAGTCGCTTTCTGATCGCCAAAACACCGCACCTCCACAGGCATGAGTTTTGAAAGCTCCCGGCTCAGGTATTGCACATGAACTCCCGCACCGCCGTAGATGTGGGGAGGATACTCGTTTGTCAGGAAAAGCGCTTTCATAAACTTAAATGGGGGGGCTGCCGCGACGCTTAGGCGCCCGTGCCGAGCATCCAGGTCACACTTCCGTTCGTGGGCTTCACGGCTCCCGACGGGTGATTGCCCTCGCCCAGAAACACCTCTTCGAGCACGCCCTCTTTGCCCACGCTGTTAACAAGAAAGCACACGTGCCTCGCGGCGTTGAGCAGAGGATAAGTAAACGTGAGCCGATGAGTGGAAAATTTCGGAACGTAATTCGCAACCACCAGCCGGTCGGTCACACCCAATGCCTCCGTTCCCGGAAACAGCGACGCCGTATGCCCGTCGTCCCCCATCCCGAGCAAAATCAAATCGTGCCGGTATTGCGCATCCCGCGCCAGCAGGTCGCGCTCGTAGGCAGCCGCCGCCGCCGCAGGCTCGTCCTCGCCGTTCATACGCAGGATGTTTTCAGCCGGAATTCGTGCAAAATCAAAGAGCGCCTCCTTGGCCATTCGGTAATTGCTCTGATCGCTCTCCGGCGGCACGCATCGCTCGTCACCAAAAGTGATTTCCCAGCGGGTCCAGTCCGCCCCGGAAGCCGCCATCGCGTGATACACCGGACGCGGAGTATTTCCCCCGCTCAGAGCGATTCGAAAAACACCGCGCGCTGCCAGTGCCTCCGCGGCCTCGCGTTCGATCAACGCCATCGCGTCGGCCACAAAATTCTTGGAATGGATGATCTCAGGGTTCATTTGTTCGACATTAAGCGCGCCGGAACGAGAAATTGCAACTGCGCTGCGCCGCGCCCGCTTTGCACCCACTCCACCGCCGTTAGTGAGGCCTTGCGAATGTGCAGCGCGCCGGAGTCCGGCAACCCGATAAAACCCGCAATCACCTCACTGAAATCCGGCTCGTGACCGACCAACAAAATGGAGGCCTTCCCCTCGTACACCGCCAGTTCCCGACGACACGTCGCCGCCGACATCCCGCAAGCGAGCCACTGCTCTTCCGACAAATCCACCTCCAGCGCGTTGGCCACGATGTCCGCCGTTTGCCGCGCACGCACCACCGGACTCGTCACTATCAACTCCGGAGCAATCCCCGCGCTCCGCAGAAATTTCCCCACTTTCGCCGCCTGTTCCAATCCCTTTGCCGTCAGCTTCCGCACAAAATCCGACCCCGCATCATCCTCCGCCTCCGCGTGCCGCAAAAAGTAAATAATCATCCCGACTTCCCTACCCGTCCGGTCTCCCGCGCGCAACGCCAGAAAATC
>JBBRHN010000375.1:0-2420 GCA_038222685.1 Chthoniobacterales bacterium
CAAAGAAGCTCCTAGAGGAAAACGGCTACAACGTGCGCCTCACTCGCGGCACAGACATCTTCATTCCTCTCGAAAAACGTCCGGGCCTCGCCAACAAATACCCGAACGCCATCTTCATTAGCGTTCACTTCAACAAAAGCAAAACCATCGGAGGCACCGGCATTGAAACCTTCGCCCTCGCCCCTCGCGGTGTGCCCTCAATGGACGAAGAAAATCTTAGCTATAGCGACTTCAAACAGTATGCAGGTCACGAGCGCGATGCCGAGAACATCGCTCTCGCTACCGCCACCCACTCCTCCATGCTCCGCCATCTGCGCCTCTTCGACCGAGGCATCAAACGCGCCCGTTTTGTCGTCATCCGCGATTTGCAAATCCCCGGCGTTCTCCTCGAAGGCGGCTTTATGAATCATCCCGTGGACGGACGCCAGATCGCCCAGAGCGCCTTCCGACAATCCTTCGCCACCGCGATTCTCGAAGGCGTCAATCGCTACCAAAAAGCCGTCTCTGGCCAAATGCAATACTTCCGCCCCTCGGCCATCATCGCCGCAACCGACGCCACATCCGCCCCATCCCTCAAGAGAAACTCCGCCGAACCTACACCCACGCCCGCTCCCGTCGGCTCGAAGACTTCCATCGACGACTCTGTATCCCAAGCCGCCGAGGCCATTTCCGTCCCCCCATCCTCCTACTAATTATGCCCGACAGCGAACCCCACCAAACCTCCGCCACCGACCCCATCGGCGTCTTCGACTCCGGCATCGGCGGGCTCACTGTCGTCGCCGCTCTTCGCGAAATTCTCCCCTCCGAAACGATCTTTTACATCGGTGACACCGCCCGAGTGCCCTACGGCGGAAAAAGCCGTCGAACCGTCGAACGCTATAGCATCGAGATCGGCGGACTCCTCCTCGCCGAACGCGCAAAAATCATCGTCGTCGCCTGCAACACCGCATCCGCCCTCGCCGTCCCGCGCATGCAAGGCATCTTCAAAGTCCCCGTCCAAGGCGTCGTCGCTCCCGGTGCCGCCGCCGCCATCCAAATCACAAAAACCCGCCGCGTCGGCGTCATCGGCACCCGAGCCACCATTGCCAGCGGTGCCTACGAACGCGCCATCCAAGTCCTCGCCCCCGATGTCGAAGTCTTCAGCGCACCCTGCCCCCTCCTCGTGCCGCTCATAGAAGAGGGCCTCTTCGACGACACCATCACCGACCAAGTCCTCGCCCGCTACATCCGCCCCCTCCTCGACCACCAAATCGATACCCTCGTCCTCGGCTGCACTCACTACCCCCTCCTCCGCACCGCCATCGCACGCTCCGCCGGCCCGGACGTTCAACTCGTCGACTCCGCCCACAATTGCGCCCTCGCCGTCCGCGACCTCCTCGCCACCCACCATCTCGCCGCCCCCGCCGACCGCCTCGGCCGCCTCGACGTCGCCCTCACCGACAACGCCGAAGGCTTCCTCCGCACCGCCGAAAAAGCCCTGGACCTGGAAATCGGCGAAGTCGAACTCCGCTCCGTCCAAAGCGAATCGTGACCAGAGAAACGGCGAGGCTTGTTCTCTCCGTGAAACGTCGACTTTCCGTACCAGTCTTACCCGAAGGGACAAACTGTCGGAGGTGTCGTCTGCTCAAAAATGGAAATAATATCGATGAGTAAAATCTTCCCCGCGGCCTTCGCTAAAGTGTATCCCCCGCCCGGCCGCGGCTTACCGCTCACCATTCCCGCCGCCGCAAGCTGCGTGAGAAGCTTAGCCGTCAGCACTGGTGAGATTTTACGCTCGCGTGCGATTTCCCCGGAACCCGCCCGCTTAGGATCCGCCGCCAGAAAGCTCATAACCGCAATCGCGTTCGCCGAGGTTTTTCCGTAGATAAACATACCCGATCACCATGCCACGTCCGACCCCGAAGTGGCAGCACGAAAAAAACGATAATACGCGCACGACCGCCACCGTTGGTTCAAGATGTCAACAAGGGAGACTCTTCGATGAGGATGATTCGGTCCAACCGGTTTCAGGGTTCCAATGGTGGTTTCCAACTTTGTCCTTCATCACGGGAAGAAGGAACTTGGCGATCTGCCGGAGCGTTGCTTCAAAATCGAGAGGCTCCAGCTTGCTTTTGCGGAGAAAGCCCGCCCACTGAATCATCTTGTCCGGAAGAGCATGAAATCCGCCCGTAAAGATGACAGGCATGGTTGTTGGGATTTCTGTGGCTCGCCTTCTGAAAGTCGCCTCGATGGCTTCGCGCAGAAGATTTCCGTGGAATGGTTTATGCCAACTCAGCCAACAGATGTCGAAGACCGCCAGGCGCCTCTACAGTGGAGTTGCGATTGCGGATTACGAAACGGCGTTAGTCGTCCCAGATGGGTCTTCCCGCGGGTCGACGAGTGTTATGACGGAGCCCGCGCCACTTCACTGTCATCGATCA
>JBBRHN010000376.1:0-2418 GCA_038222685.1 Chthoniobacterales bacterium
ATGATCCAACGGGCAAGGTTTTGATCGTGGAGAAAGTTCTGCCCGAGGCTGCGGGTCGGGCTGGTTCCGATTTCCGCGAGGACGCGTTGGATTTCACTCAATGTCATAGGATTCCGTTGGCTATTGGGTGTCCATTCACAAAGGCAATGTGAACAACGCTTGGGGGAAAAAGAACTTTCTTCGCAAGTTATTCACAAGTAGTGCCGACTTGTCTCGCCGGTGGCGTCGGCGTGGCTTCACCGACGACTTCGGGTGCGCAATTGACGAGTGCCTTGTGAGCGACACGAGTGATCCAGACGGTAATGAGAATGGTGATAGCGATTTCGACGGCGTAGGCGGCCCACGCCCATGGGCCTTGGTGAATCCCGCCCTTGGCGGCCTTGCCGATGACCGCGCCCGCATACGCGTAGGCGGCGCTGAGGGGCAAGAAGCCGAGCCACGACGCCAGCAGGTAGCGCCAGAAGGAAATTCGCGAGAGGCCGAAGGCGCAACTTACCAAACTGTGTGGGAGAACCGGGGAAATCCGCGTAAGGATGACTAATTTCCACCCTTCGTGAGTGACGGCTTTGTTCACAGCTCGAAACTTCGGCCCTTGGCCGAACTTGCGCTCCATCCAACCGCGGAGCAGGTAACGTGCTGAGATAAAATTCGCCAGCGCGCCGGCGACCGAGCCGAGCGAGACGAGGACGGTGGCTTGCCAGAATCCGTAAACGGCACCGGCCCCGAAGCTCAAGACCGAGCCGGGCAGAAAAAACACGCACGATAGGGTGTAAAGGACGATGAACCAAATCCACCCGACCCAGCCGCTTTGCTCGATCCAGAGCATCGACTGCTCCATCCATGCGGTCCAGGCTTCAAACATCAGAGCGTGCGGAGGTGGAAGCCGCCGTCGACGTTGAAGACTTCGCCGGTGCTGTAGGGGAAGGCGCCGGAGACGATGGCGGAGACGGCGCGGCCGATGTCGTCGGGTTGGCCCCAGCGGTTGATGGGGGTGAGGCCTTCGGCGAAGAGCTTATCGTATTTTTCTTTCACGGGGCCGGTCATGTCGGTCTCGATGACGCCGGGGCGGACTTCAAAAACGCCGATGTGGTGTGGAGCAAGGCGGGCGGCGAAAAGTTTGGTCATCATGGCGAGGCCGGCTTTGGCGACGCAGTAATCTCCACGGTTCACGGACGCCGTATAGGCGGAGATGCTCGTGATGTTGATGATGGCTTGTGGGAAGTCCGGGATGGGCACTGTCGCGATCATGCGCCGAGCGGCAACTTGGCAGAGGAAAAACGGGCCTTTCAGGTTGATGGAGATGAGGCGGTCGAAGCTTTCCTCACCGGCTTCGAGCAAGTCGGCGCGGACGTTGGGTGCGACGCCGGCGTTGTTCACGAGCGCGTCGAGACGCGTGAACTTTTGGTGAACGAATTCGATGAGGCGTGTGCGGTCTTCGGCGAGCGAGACGTCGGCCTGGCAAATCTCGACGCGGATTTTCCCCGCGCTGGTTTCGAGGCAGAGGGACTGACACTCGCGGGCGGCGGCTTCGTTGCCAGCGTAATTGATGACGAGGTCGTGCGTGGTGGCGCGGGCGAGGGTGAGGGCGATGCCGCGTCCGATGCCGCGGGAGGAGCCAGTGATGAGGGCGACGGGCTTCATTGGAGTTTCTTTTCGAGGATTTCGCCGGCGAGGGCGGGGTTGGCTTTGCCTTTGGAGAGTTTCATGAGCTGGCCTTTGAGGAAGTTGACTGCGCTGGTTTTTCCGGATTTGTAATCGGCGACAGGGCCGGGGTTGGCGGCGATGACTTCGTCGGCGAAAGCCTCGATGGCGCCGGTGTCGCTGACTTGACTGAGGCCTTTTTCTTGCACGATGGCACCTGCGGATTTTCCGTGGGCGAACATGTCGGAGAAGACTTCCTTACCTTGCTTCGAGTTGATCGTTCCGGCATCGATGAGGTTGACGAGTTCGTCGAGCGCCTCGGGACGCACGGGGGACTGGGCGATGCTCAGCGACGCGGATGAGATCGCGCTTTGGAGATCGTTGAGGATCCAGTTCGCGACATTTTTCGGCTTTTTGGCTCCCTTAACTGCGGTTTCAAAATACGCGGCGAGGTCGAGGTCGTTGGCGAGAATAGCCGCGTCGTAATCGCTCACTCCGTAATCGGCGACAAAGCGAGTGCGCTTGTCCCACGGGAGTTCAGGTATGCGCAAACGCGCGGCGGCAACGAGGGTTTCGGTTTTCACCGGGAGCAAGTCGGGATCGGGAAAGTAGCGGTAGTCGTGCGCGCTTTCTTTGATGCGCATGAGCGTTGTTTCGCCGCGGACGTCGTCCCATCGGCGTGTCTCTTGCTGGAGGGTTCCGCCGCCGCGGAGGATCCCGGCCTGGCGCTCGATCTCAAAGGCGAGGCCGCGGCGCACGCCGGAGATGGAGTTGAGG
>JBBRHN010000377.1:0-2416 GCA_038222685.1 Chthoniobacterales bacterium
GCGGGGATTTGTGTTTACGGGTGCGCGCTTCGGCGAGTAGCGTTAGAGGCTCTCAATGAGCGACGATTTACAACTTTTGGACACCTCTGCGATCACGGCCCGGTTGGCTGCGTTGCGGAGGTTTCTTTGACTTACCGGAACTCACACGACGGCTGTCGGAGATTGAGTCACGCATGGCGGCGCCGGATTTTTGGGACCGTCGCGAGACGGCTCAGCGGGATGTGGCGCAGGTTTCGACGTTGCGGGGGAAAATTCAGCCGCTTCAGGCCCTGGAGGCGCGGGCGGCGGATTTGGAGATCTTGCGCGAACTTGCAGGGGAAGAGCTGCCGGAAAATCGCGCAGCGGCCGAGGCCGATGTGCGTGCGGAGTTTGCTTCTTTGCAGTCGGACTTGGATAAATTTGAGATCACCTCGCTGCTCTCGGGTGAGTTCGACAACAGCCCGGGCTTTGTAACGATTCACGCCGGAGCGGGTGGCACGGAGTCCTGCGATTGGGCAGATATGCTGCTGCGGATGTATCAACGCTGGATGGAGCGACGGGGGATGCAGGCGGAGATTTTGGATATTCAACTCGGCGACGAAGCGGGGATCAAATCCGTTACGCTGCGGGTGAGCGGTGAGAATGTTTACGGCTATCTTCAGACCGAACGCGGCGTGCACCGCCTGGTGCGAATCTCGCCTTTCGATTCCAACAAACGCCGACACACGTCGTTCGCGAGTTTTGACATCGTGCCTGAGATCGAGGACGCGCCGGTGGAAATCAATCCCGCGGATATCGAGCGCGAGACCTATCGTTCGGGAGGCAAAGGCGGGCAGAACGTCAACAAAGTTGAGACGGCCGTGCGACTGCGGCACGTGCCAACGGGCATCGTCGTCGCGTGCCAGGCCGAGCGCAGTCAAGGACGCAATGGTGAGTTAGCAATGCAGTTGCTGAAGGCCAAATTATTTCAACTCGAAGCCGATAAAAAGCGCGCCGAGGTCGATCGGCAATACGGAGAAAAGGGCGATGTCGCATGGGGAAACCAGATTCGGTCCTACGTGTTCCAGCCCTACCAGATGGTGAAAGATCTCCGCACCGGCGTGCAAGCCAGTGACGTGCAGGCCGTGATGGATGGTGAAATCGACGCGTTTATCGAGGGCAAGCTCCGCGGGTTGACCTATAAAAAAGGCACCAACGAGGCGGACGACGAGTAATTCGCTGAACGCGCCGGCTCAGATGCGAATTGATTTTTGCTGATTCGCGGCGAATGTAGCGGCTCGTATTTTATGATTTTCGACATCTTCAAGTTTCTCGTGATCTGCCTCGAGGTGGTCCTGATTTTTAATCTCCTGATCGTGGTTCACGAACTGGGGCATTTTTTGGCGGCAAAATGGCGCGGCTTGGTCGTTGAGAAATTTGCGATTTGGTTCGGAAAACCGATCTGGAGCAAAAAGATCGGCGGCGTCGAATACATCCTCGGGTCGATCCCTGCAGGCGGCTATGTCGCGATCCCGCAGCTCGCTCCGATGGAAGCGCTCGAAGGCAAAGTCGAGCAATCGCGCGACATGCTGCCGCCCGTGAAGCCATTGGACAAAATCATCGTCGCGGCAGCGGGGCCCTTGTTCAGCCTCGGCCTCGCTTTCGTCATGGCCTGCATCGTTTGGGGCGTCGGTAAACCGCAGAGCGAGTTCGACTCGCCAGTCATCGGTTTCATCCAAGAAGGAGGCCCGGCGGCCGAGGCAGGGTTGCGTGTGGGTGATGAGATTGTGGCCGTGGATGGCGCACCGGTGAAACATTTTATGAGCGGCACCGACAGCGTGAAATGGCGCATCGTCCGCAGTGAGGGACAAAAGATTGCATTCACGGTCAAGCGCGAAGGTCAGGTGATGACCATCGATTCCGGCTGGGTCAAACCCGAGACCTCCAGCTGGCGCCGACCCGCATTGCGTGAAGTTCGCCTCGGGCCTCGCATCATCCCGAGCGTTGGCTTTGTCGTGCCCGGCGGCATTGGCGCGGAGGCCGGATTTCAGGCTGGTGACGTGATTACAGATGTCAATGGTGAACCCATTTTCAACTTGAGCGATCTCGGCCCATACATTGACGCAAACCGGGGCAAGTCACTTGAAATCGCAGTCGAACGCAGCGGTGCCGCGCAAATGCTCACACTCGCGCTTCCAGCGGCCGCAGCGGATGCCAAACCTGTCAATCTCGGTATCGACTGGGGACGCACCGTTCTCGTGCATCCGAACCCGTTTGGTCAGATCAACGACGCCGCAACGAGCATCTTCCGAATGGTCGGCGCGCTTCTCTCGCCAAACTCCGATGTGAAAGCCGCGCATTTCAGCGGCCCCGTCGGCATCATGCGTCTCTACTACAATATTTTCGAAAACCCAGACGGCTGGCGAATCGCGCTGGCCTTCAGCGTATTGATCAACGT
>JBBRHN010000378.1:0-2402 GCA_038222685.1 Chthoniobacterales bacterium
GATCTTTCTTGGCGCGAAGGCGTGCTTTTTTCTGCGGGGCAGCGGATGCGGCTTTCGCAACCTTTACATCGGCAAACCACGCGGAGTAGTCGGGCGGCGAAGGCTCAATGGGAAACCCGCCGCGCAGGAGTTCGGAAAATGTTGTTTCGGCCATGTTATTCAGGAGTAAGCACCACGAGCGCCCTGCGGGCACGGGTCTCGGCGACATACAGCGCGCAGAGGTTGTCAAAGGTTGTTCGGTCGCGCAACGCCTGACCCGCGCGGGCGAAGACCGGATCAGCGGCACCCAGATCTTCGCTGAGCAATGCCATAATCCACGGGTGCGTCCCCGGCCCGAGGTTGCGCTCATCGCCGCAGAAGATTCCGGCTCCGTCGCGTTTGTCGATGCGACCATCTTTCATCAACGGAAAAAAAACTAAGTCGAACTCGAGTCCTTTGGATTTATGGATCGTCATCACTTGAACCGTTCCCGTGAGAGCGGACTCCGCCGAGACCGATGCCTCTAAAAAAAGTGTCCACGCGTGAGGACTCGGATTGTTTTGCTCGTCAAACTCCCGAGCAGCGCATCGAAAAAGACCGGGACGTGAGGCGAGGAACCCGGACTCGGGTAAAGCGGCGCGGAGCTTGCGCAACCATGCGTTGACCATGCCGGCTGCTCCGTAGAGGTGAAATGCGGCCAGCGCGTCGGGGACAAATGTGACATCGGGTTCGCCGAGCGGGCCCATGGCGAGTGCCTGCCTCGCAAAGGCGTCGCCTGGGTCGGCAACGAGGCGCGAGGCCATGAGGATGGCGACGCCCACGGGACTCTCTGCGGCAATGTGCGGACTCGATTCCGTCGTGGCCGCAATGCCCCGGGCCGCAAGCGCGCGGACGGCGTCTTGCGCGTGATCATTTTTGCGAACAAGGATTGCGCACGTGAGCGGCGGGCGCGAGAGCACTTGCGTCTCCCGGATCACTTCGGCGATCTTTTCCCAGTAGTTGTCGACGTTCTCCGCAATGTGGACGACGTGGCCCGGAGCGGGATTCTCAGGATGGGCGGAATGCTGTGTCCATGCGGCTTGCCAGCGATTCGCGGCGTCGGAATCCACGCCGGTGGCCATCAGGGCGCAGGGCTCGAACGTTTTTTGCACGAGGTCGATCACCTCAACAGCAGAGCGGCGCGATTCGCCGAGTGGTTCGTCCTGAATATGACCGGCGGCGTGTTTGGTGTAGCGCTGGAAGATCTCGTCAAAAAGCGTCGGATCGCCGTCGCGAAACCGGTAGATCGATTGCTTTACATCCCCGACGTAAAAAAACGAACGCGCCCCGCTGGCGTCTTGCAAAACCTCGTCGACCAAAGGTTCAAGCGCCCGCCACTGGATGCGGCTTGTATCTTGAAATTCATCCAGCAGCCAGTGGTCGAACCAACCGTCGAGGCGGAACTGCAGGTGTGCGGAGTCAACCTTTGCGAGGCGCTCAACGAGGACGGGCAGATCGGCGAAACGCAGCGCGGTTCGCATGCGGCGGGCGCGGATCGAATGGAGCACTTCGCCAATGCGATGCCATCGCCGCGATTGTGCAAGGTGTGAACGCAGGAGTCGCCAGACACACGCCCCCAGCGCGTCTCGCACGGCTTCGCGCTCGGTTGGCGAGAGTCGGATTTCGCCCCCCTTGCCGAACTTGATCGCAACGGGACGGCCCGCGAGAAGATCGTCGGCGTTTTCCAGAAAGCGCTTGGCGGCGGTGTTGAGTTTGCCGCCGGGGACGTATGCGTTGAACTCCTCGATGGCTCTGGCGACCTGCTCGTGCGCGCCGTCGGGCGGCAACGATTTTACATCTTCAAACGCCGTCCACGGACACCCCTTCGTCCAGATTTGATCCGCGTCGCCCCACGATGAGGCTGATGGATACAGCGTATGCAGGCGTTCGATATCGTTGAGAATCTCAAATTCTGTGCCGAGCGGGTCGATTTTTGAGCGGCCCGGAATCCGGAGAAGTTCGCGGGCGAGCACCTCCGCATCGAGCTCGCGGGCGAGTGCGCGCCGCGTATCTAACTCCCCAACCAACTGCGAGGTCTCGTTCTCAAGGCGAAGCGAAGCACCTAGCCCAAGCTCTGCTCCAAATGCCGAGACGACGCGGAAGAAAAATCCATCGAGCGTCCCGAACTCGATTTTGTCGAGGGCTTCCACGACGCGGCGCAGAACTTTCAAAAAGTCGTCGCATGAGCGCGCCGGCGCGATGTTTCTGCGCGCACAGAATGCGGATGCCTCCGATTCGACGGAAGCACATTTCGCAAGCTTCTGGAGCGTTTTGTTCAGAAACTCGGCAGCGGATTTTCTCGTGAAGGTGAGCGCGATGATTTTTTCGGCGGCCGCGCCGTGCAGGAGGAGTTCGATGATGCGATCCGTGAGGCGGAACGTTTT
>JBBRHN010000379.1:0-2368 GCA_038222685.1 Chthoniobacterales bacterium
GTGCACTTGAGCGCAAGCTCGTAAAAATCCTTCTCCGCCGCGTTGAACGGGATGCGGCCCTCATTCATTAGTCGGAGCAAATTACCGTAAGTCGAGACGTTGTTGAATCCGTGGTCATGCACGCCGATGTGCGTGATGTGATGCGCCATGCGCTTGCGCGTGCGCTCCCGACCGAGTTCCAAAAACGATTCGTCGCCCGTGGCATCAAATTGAAGAATCGCCGATCCATAGACAAATCCTTGCGTCCACTCTGTCCATCCGCGAGCTGTGTATTTCCCGCCAATGGTGAAGACGGGTGTGGCCGAACCGGGAACCTCCGCGGCATCGATGGAAAGAATCTTCGGAGCTGAGGCTTCCCAAAGCTTGCGGATGTCGGATGCGAGGTCTTCCGGGCGGAGGGTTGAGGAGAGAGAAATCATACGATTCGAACACCTTGGCACGTGGGGCGGGAAGGCGTTAGATCAAATCCTCTTGAGATTAGCACAAAACAGACATTAAAAGAAGCTAGTGACGCAAAAACCCTTTCGCTCCGTATTGTGGACGCATCTGAATGCGGCAGCCGACGACGTAACGGTCGTGCGCTTGGAACTCCATCGCCACTTGCCCGAGACGGCGCACCTCGGCACTCACGCGCACCGCCACTGGCAGGCGCTTGTTTACTTGTCAGGTCAGGGCACGCAGGAAGTGGCCAACGTTCATCACGCGGTCGGCCCTGGCACGCTCGTGATCGTGCCCCCGCGTGTTCCCCACGCCTTTCACCGGAGCTCGCGCCAGAGTCCGCTTTGCCTCATGTTGGATTTCCGCGCGAAGTGGCCGACGCAAACTTCGGTTAAAAATCTTGCTGCCGTAGAGCTCGCACGGATCCGCTCTCTGCTTGCCAACCTCGCCCGCGTCGCCGACGACCAGCGCACGCCAGACAGGATCAGCCGCGCGGCGGCCGCACTGGGACTCCTCGCCGCAATTTCCGAAGCCAGCGGATGGCATCCGCGCCCCGTCCGCCACTCCGCCGTCACGGTGCTTCATCAGGTTCAAAAAGCGCTCGAATCAGACCCCGCCGCTTCGCCGAAATCCCTCCCTTCCGCCCTTGGCTACCATCGCGACCATCTCAACCGACTCGTGCGAGAGGAAACCGGACTTAGCCTCGGACGCCTCGCCGCCCAGATTCGGCTGCACCGCGCGCAACGCCTGCTGCGTGAGCACAGCCTCGTGCGCGACGCGGCGGAGGCGGCTGGTTTCATCGATCAAAATTACTTCGCCCGCTGGTTCAAAAAACAAACCGGCGTAACTCCAATGGCCTGGCGTGCCTCGAATGCGGCGCGGCGCTGACACCCGGAAAAGGGCCTCGCTTTGTTTCGATGACCTGCTAGGCATTGGCGATGGCTGAAACCGATGCAACGATGGCGGTGTTTTTGGATCTGGAGAACATTGCGTTGGGGGCGAAGGAGGCGAAGTTTGCGCGGTTTGAAATTCAGTTAGTGCTCACTCGGCTGTTGTTGCGCGGGCATATCGTGGTGAAAAAGGCTTATTGTGATTTTCATCGCTACAAGGATTTCAAACGCGACTTGCATGAGGCGGCGTTTGAGTTGATCGAGATTCCGCATTTGAGGCAGTCAGGCAAAAACTCGGCGGATATTCGGATGGTGGTGGATGCGTTGGATCTTTGTTACACCAAGCCGCATCTGGACACATTTGTGGTGTTGAGCGGGGACTCGGATTTCTCGCCATTGGTGAGCAAATTGCGGGAGAACGCGAAGACGGTGGTTGGGATCGGAGTTAAGAATTCGAGTTCGGATTTATTCATCAACAACTGCGACGACTTTATCTATTACGACGATTTGGTTCGCGAAAAAGCGGAGAAGAAACCGCAGGCGTTGCCAGTTCAGACAAACGTTGCACCTGCGAGCGGCGGTCCGACTCTCCAACAGGCGCTGGATCAAGTGGCGGGCACGCTCGGCGCGCTGGTGCAGGAGCGTGGGGATGATCCGATTTGGTCGTCCATGCTCAAGCCCGCACTCAAGCGGCGCAATCCGGGCTTCAACGAGAGGGCGCACGGCTTCAAATCTTTCAACGACCTCCTCCGCGCGGCGGAAAAACACGGCATCCTCACGCTGGAAAAAAACGAGAAAAACGGACAACTCGGCGTGCGTCGTGTCGAGTAGTCTAAGCGTTTTTAACCCAAAAACGGGAATGGAACCACAGAGAGAGCAGGGAACACAGAGAGAAATAAATGGCTGAATATCGTCCACGTAGCGGCTGAATTTCACCCGTGAAGCCGCGATTTCTAGCCCCGCGGGTCATGGCTGCCCTCTCCGACACCCCGGCTGTTTTTCTGCAGGGACCTCGTCAATCCGGCAAAACCACCTTGGTG
>JBBRHN010000380.1:0-2357 GCA_038222685.1 Chthoniobacterales bacterium
GGTGACGCTCGGCGAGCATGGAATGATGCTTTTTGAGCGGGGCGGCGAGCCTTATCACACGCCGACCCGGGCTCGGGAAGTCTTTGATGTGTCTGGCGCGGGCGATACGGCGATCGCGTTGTTTTCGCTCGCGATGTGCTCCGGAGCGACGCCGCACGAGGCGGCAGAAATTTCCAATCACGCCAGCGGCGTCGTTGTTGGAAAGCTTGGCACGGCGACGCTTACCTGCGACGAACTCGTCGAAAGTTTTGCCAAAGACGGCATCGACACCGAATGAAGCGCGCTGTTTTTTTTGACCGGGATGGGACCCTCATGGAAGAGGTGTGCTATTGCAGCGATCCCCGGCTCGTGCGCGCGATTCCCGGTGCCTCGGGAGCCTTGAAGAAACTCGGTGCCGCAGGGTGGCAGAGAGTGATCATCACGAACCAAAGCGGAATCGCTTCTGGAAAAATCACCCTCGAACAGTATCAGGCGGTCCAAGCGGAGCTTGCGCGGCAACTCGACGAGGCAATCGATGCTGTTTATTTTTGCCCCGATTCGGCGCAGGCACCGACGCCGCGGCGCAAGCCCGGGATCGGAATGCTCACCGAGGCCTCGGCGGACCACGGACTCGATCTAGCGGCGTGTTGGATGGTCGGTGATCGCGATCTCGATATCCGCTGCGGAAAGAGCGCGGGGTGCCGGACGATTCTTGTGCGAACGGGTTACGGCCACGAGCAAGTTGAGACGGGCGCGGACTTCCAAGCGTCCGATGTCATAGAAGCCGTCGACATCATCCTGTCGCATCCATAATCCATGTCCCGATCCGCCATCATCATCCCTGCCCGCTGGGCTTCCACGCGATTCTCAGGCAAGCCGCTCCACCCCCTCGCCGGCAAACCGCTCGTTCAACACGTGTGGGAAAAATGTCTCAAAGCGAAGTCAGTCGAACGGGTCATTATCGCCACTGACGACATGCGGATCGCGGAAGCGGCGTTCGCTTTTGGGGCAGAGGTTTCCTGGACGTCGCCGCGTCATCCCAGCGGAACGGATCGCGCTGCTGAGGTCGCAAAAAAACTTACCGGTTTCGGCCTGATCGTCAACGTTCAGGGCGACGAACCGTTCGTGGATCCTAAGTTGATCGACCGCTTGGTTTCTGTCCTCAAAAAAAACCGCGAATGCGAAATGGCCACGGCGGCCTGCCCACTTGAAGCCGGGGACATCGACAATCCCAATAGCGTCAAAGTTGTCACGTCGATTGATGGACGCGCGCTCTATTTTTCGCGGAGCGCGATTCCGGCCGACCGCGATGGTGACGTGGCTCCCGAACGGTTGCGACACATTGGCATCTACGCTTACCGCCGAAAATTTCTCCTCCGTTTCGTTTCGTGGAAGCCAACCCCGCTCGAACTCAGCGAAAAGCTTGAGCAACTCCGGGCTCTCGAGCACGGTTCAAAAATCCTCGTAATCAAAACCCGTGCGACCGGCCCCGGTGTGGATACTCCAGAAGATGCCCTCGCCGCCGAACGCGCGTTGGGTTAGCGGTAAAGTCCGGCCAGAGCGGGTTGG
This sequence comes from Chthoniobacterales bacterium, assembly GCA_038222685.1. Taxonomy (GTDB): domain Bacteria; phylum Verrucomicrobiota; class Verrucomicrobiia; order Chthoniobacterales; family Terrimicrobiaceae; genus JBBRHN01. Next base: position 1,549 of record JBBRHN010000380.1, read on the forward strand.
CGGGCGTATTTGCGCATGGCTGGATCGTTGATGAGGAAGCTGAAGAGGTCGGGTGAGATCTGTTTTTCGGTTTCGCTCAAGAGTGCGGCCGCGGCATCATAGTTCTCCCTTCTCAATAATGCGTAGGCGACGGGGAAATCCCGCTCGGCGATCCCGGTGGCAACCGGAATTTCCGGCACCTCGGGCAGCTCTGTTTTTTCCAACGCCAAAAGCGCGAGCGTGGTATTCACGACCGCATGGCTGTCGGCTGGCAGCAGGCGCAATCGGGCTGATTCAAGAACCGGCATCGCTTCGTCGGCGCGGCCTTGCGAGCGCAACACGTTTGCCAACTCGAGGAACGGATAGGGATTCATGGGATCCGCGGCTATGGCTGCGCGGAGAAGGGTCTCCTGAACGTCCGGCGATTTTGTGCCTGAGCCACCCTCGACGGCTGCCTTGAGGGCGAGGGAATCGGAGACGCGGTCGCGCGCGGAAATTGATCCCTCGAGCAGGCGGCGCGCTTCGTTGCGATAGTCCGCCAACATTGCCGCCATGGCCGCGGCATAACGGATCGATGGGGCACCGGGGTTTTCAGCGATGAGATTTTGTAAGGCTTGAAATGCTCCCACGCCGTCGTTATCGCGCATGAGTTGCAACGCCGCGTCGAGGCGCGGAAGGCTTTCTGCCGGAAACGCCGCAGCCTTGATCTCTTCGCGCGGTGCGGCGGGCTTCACCGATTCCCGTCCGACCGATTCTCCAAAGACGTAGGTGCCGAACGCCAGTCCGCACACGGCGGCGATACCTACAAGCGACAGCAACGTGATGCCGAG
>JBBRHN010000381.1:0-2348 GCA_038222685.1 Chthoniobacterales bacterium
ACACTCTCGCAGAAAGACTTTTTGGCGTTTGCGAGCAAAAACTTACAGCTCGTGGAACTCGATTTTCCGAGATCCGAAGAGCCGACTCCAGCCAACACGAAGCTCGCGTCTCAATACAGCGTGGAGGGATTTCCGACCCTCATTCTTCTCAGCCCAAAAGGCAAAGAACTCGCGCGCAATGTCGGCTATCTTCCCGGCGGGCCTGACGCTTTGATTGCCTGGATCGAAAAAGCTAGCAAGTAGCGCTGAACTTTTCGCGCCATTCGCGGTGGGCAAATGGAGAGATCTCGGAGGGTTTAATCTCGCTGCGTCCGCCCCAGAAGACGTTGGTGTAGGAGACTGGCATACCCATCGCCTCGAGGTGAATATCGATGGCGGCTTTGTGCTCTAGCAATCTCGTGCGGTCGGTGCCGTGCGCGACGGCCATGATGTTGACGTTGTTAAATTCCGGTCCGGCCTCGCGCCAGTAGCAATGGGTCAAAATTTCGTGACGACCAACCTCCGAACCAGCCTCGAACTCGCGTCCGGCGGGCACGGCCCAGTGAAAAAGGCCGTTGAATCGCGTTACGCGCACGCCGGTTTGGGAAGGCTTGACGTGCTCAAGAAATGTGGAGAAGCGGCCGAGGAGTTTTCGCTCCTGCAGCGATTCAGCGACGTGGAAAAACTTTTCGAGCGAGACGCCGGACTCGGCTGCGCGTGAGTCCCAAGCTGGCTCGCGGATTTCCTCAGGCAAAAACTCGCGTTTGAGGACGGTGAGAACATGCCATTCGGTTTCGGTGAGGTGGGCAGTTGCAACGCTGATCATGCGTGCGGGCGCTTCGGAGCGGTCGCCGGGTTCGATGGCTTTGCGGCGGACGTGGCCCACGCCGAGGGCAAAAATTCCCTTGGCGGGCATCAAGCGGTAGGCCTCGGCCCCGGTGATCTTCAGCAGGATTTCGCAGTGTTTAGCTAAAGACTCGCCTGCGGGAACCTTCAATGTGGTCCACAGCCGGTAGGCTTCGCCCGGGATCTTCGCTTCCGTGGAGCGAACGACGACGTGACCCGAAAAAGGGTCTTCGCGAAACATGAAATCAAACGCGGCGTCGAGTTTTTCCGGGGCGACTTTCCACGCCACCAGTGCGCCCTCGGCGAGGTTGGTCGCGAGCAACGTTTGGCGCACGCGGCGGATCGTGCCCGCTTCGAGCATGGCGCGAATGCGTTCCATGACGACCTCCAAAGCGACGCCGCTTCTCGAGGCGATTTCAGAAAACGGCGATCTCGAAAATCCCGGCACCTGATCTTCGGAAATAGCGAGAATGGACGCGTTGACGGGGTCTGTGTGTTCGGTCGGAATCATTAAAGGAATCAAGCTGCCGGATCATCGATTGCAAGTCGAATGATTTGGATTTCTAGCGTTCACTTTTCAGGCAGTGAGTCCGTCTCGAAATTCCTCGCTCGCTCTCGGAGGATTCTCGCGCTAGGGTTCGCGCCATGCAAAATCGGGCACTGGGAGAAGCGAAGTGGATCTTGGGAGCGTTGGGAGTTGCGTGGGTGGTCACGATCTTTGTGGTGCCGATTGTCGCGGTTCTGATCGCGATTTTTCTACTCTTTACGGTCTATTTTTTTCGGGATCCGGAGCGAGTCCCGCCTGAAGGGGAGCGGATCGCTGTGGCTCCTGCCGATGGTGTGGTGACGACGATTGACGAAGTGCGCGAGAAGGAGTTTTTTAATCAACCTATGCGCCGCGTGGGGATTTTTCTTTCCGTCTTTGACGTGCATGTGAACCGGTCGCCGATTGCCGGAGAGGTCACGCACTCGGAGCCGAAACCTGGACGTTTTCTCGACGCGCGGGATCCCGATGCCTCCCTGCTGAATGTGAGTCGTTCGTGGGTGATCGCCGGACCGGTTGGCTCCGTGCTCGTGCGTCAAATCACCGGTGCTATCGCGCGGCGGATCTGTCCGTGGGCGGTCGTCGGGGATTCTCTCCAACGCGGCGAACGCTTCGGGATGATTCGCTTTGGCTCGCGGACGGAACTGTTCGTGCCGATGGATGCGGAGATTCTTGTGAAAATGGGGGACCGCGTGCGCGGCGGAGAAACACCGATGGCACGCATGCCGGAAAATCCATGAGCCACCCGAACGAGCCCAAAATTTATCTCCTGCCGAATTTGATGACGGCGGGAAATCTGTTCTGCGGGTTCGCTGCGGTATTGCGCATCATCGAGGCAACGGTTTTGGTTTCGCTCGGGCAGTCGGCGGGAAATCTCTACCACGAGGCCATCGCGTTCATTTTGGGCGCATGTGTGTTTGATCTGCTGGACGGTCGGCTCGCGCGGCTCGGCGGGCACGAGAGTCCGTTCGGACGCGAG
>JBBRHN010000382.1:0-2315 GCA_038222685.1 Chthoniobacterales bacterium
GGGTGAGTATAAATATTAAAGCGATTCTCGCGAACAAATCCCACCAATGTCGCGCCAGTCTCCTGTGCCAATTCCACCGCCAAACTCGACGGCGCACCAACCGCTGCCAGAATCGGAATCCCGGCAACCATCGCCTTTTGCATCAACTCGAAACTCGCCCGCCCGCTCACGAACAACAAACTCCCCGCCAGCTCGCCGAGCCGCCCGGCGAGCACCTGCGCACCAATGAGTTTATCAACGGCATTGTGTCGCCCCACATCCTCCCTCCGCCCGTTCAATGTTCCGGACGCATCGAAAATCGCCGCCGCATGCAGCCCTCCCGTCCGCGAAAAAACCTCCTGCGTCTCACGCAACGCCGCGCCCAACCCGTGGATCACAGCCTCGGGAAAATACGGCCCGCTTGTTTTCACTGTCGGACGCTCCCCCATTCGCAACGCCGCAATCGAGGCCTTTCCGCAAACCCCGCAACTCGACGTTGTATAAAAATTCCGCTCCATGCTCCCCAAGTCCACCGCGACGTCATCCTGCAACTCGACCCGCACGACATTGGGCTCCAGCGTCTCGACGCGAACCATGTTGCCAGCCTCGCGGATCACGCCCTCGCCCAGCAAAAACCCCATCGCCAGTTCCTCATCGTGACCCGGCGTGCGCATCGTGACCGCGACGCTCTTATGCACGCGCCAGCCTTTTCGCATGTATCCGAGCTGAATCTCCAGCGGCTCCTCGATCGCCAGATCATCCATCCGCGACGAACGCACGCCATTTTCCACTCTCTGAATGCGACTTGTGATAATGCTCGGACCCGACATAACGCCGGCCCAACCTCGCCCAACTTCTCCCCGCTGTCACGCCGCGAAGAGGCGGAGCTTTACGCGCGGGCACCGGCGTGTTAAAAATCGACGGTGAAAAGCGCGGAACACTTTGTCGGCCATGAGTGGGCGGACTGGTATCGACTGACTCCGGTTCAACGGTGGAAGGAGAGTTCAAAGCTATGGCAAACCTATCTCGCGCTTGGAGGCACACTTGATCCCGAACCCGATACTCAAAGTCCTTTCTTCGATGCACGAGCATCGCGTCCGAACCCTCCTCATGGGCGGTCAGGCGTGCGTGTTATACGGCGCGGCGGAGTTTAGTCGCGACACGGATCTCGCCATCCTTGCCGATGCAGCAAATCTCGTGCGCCTTCGTCGTGCTTTGAAGGCGCTCGTCGCCGAAGTCATTGCCGTGCCCCCTTTTCACGTTCGCCATCTTCGCGCCGGACTGGCGATTCACTTCCGATGCAAGCACCCCGACGCTGCGGGCATGAGGGTGGACCTGATGGCAAAAATGCGCGGCGTTGATCCCTTTCCGAAGCTTTGGAGCCGACGCACCACCATCGAGTTACCCGGCGGGACGCCGTGCCAAATCCTCTCGCTTCCCGACCTCGTGCTCGCAAAAAAAACTCAGCGCGATAAGGACTGGCCAATGATCCGCAGGTTGCTGGAGGCACACTACTTTGAACATCGGAGCAAACCCACTGCGGCACAGTTGAAGTTCTGGTTGCAGGAACTTCGCACGCCAGAGCTCCTCATCGACGTTGCGCGCAACAACTCTGTGTTGTGCCAGCGGGCGGCCGTCGCGCGACCTTTGCTGGCTCACGCCGCCGCGGACGATCCAGTCGGATTGCAGCATGCCTTGCGGGCGGAGGAAACCGAAGAACGTGAGCGCGACGAGGCTTACTGGTTGCCACTGCGGAGGGAGTTAGAAAGGCTTCGCCACACGAAATAATGACCTCCGTTTGTTGAATTCCCTCGATTGTTACCGCTGCGGTTTTCCTCGACCTCCCCGTTGAACTCGCCTGCCCATCTGCTACTGTCTCGCAGAATGAAGAAGTGCCTCCTCGCGATTTTCGCCGGACTCCTCGCCTGCGCCGCCAACGCCCAGGTCTCCACGAACGCCACGACGACAACCGATCCCGATTCGCCGTATGAGCAAATGCAGCTCCTCGCACGCGCGATGCAGTTGATCCGCCAAGACTATGTGGACGAAGCCAAAGTCGATTTCCAATCGCTCACCCGCAGCGCCCTCCACGGGATGCTGGCCGACCTCGACCCCCACAGCCAGTTCATGGAGCCGGAGGATTTCAAGTCCATGCAGGAGGATACAAAAAGCGAGTTTGGCGGTCTCGGCGTGGTCATTAGTTTAAAAAACGGCGCGCTCACCATCGTGAGCCCCATGGAGGACAGTCCGGGATTCGAAGCGGGCCTTCTTCCGGGTGACCAAATCCTCAAAATCAACGGCTTGGCAACCGAGAAGCTCACGCTGTCGGAGGCCAT
>JBBRHN010000383.1:0-2314 GCA_038222685.1 Chthoniobacterales bacterium
GATCGAGTAGGTAACGCTGAGCTCGCGGCGATCCTGGAGCGGAAAAACGGACGGATCGACTGTGAGGCGGGACGTCACAGGGGCCGAGCGGATCGGGCCGATGTTGACGGATGAGAACATGCCCGTGAAAAAGCCGCTGAATTGCGCCCAGGCACTGTCCTCGGAACCGCGGTTTTTCGGATATTCGGAAACCTCGTCGGTGGCAGGAATTTTTTGCGTGATGGTCTGGCGGGCCAGTTGGGTGTCGAGGAAAAACGGGCTGTTTTCGTCAGGTGGCCGCACGGAAAAAGCCGAGATTGCGCGGGCGGGCGCTGGTGCGGGCGTAGGCTGCTGAGCGGGAAGCAGGGCGATACCGAGGGCCAGAGTGATGAGAACAATGCGAAACATGGATTGTGCTTATCTGACGACGGGCGCGGTTGCAAATCGAATCCGATCCCATTACGATTCGAAACATGCGTTCCCTACTGCCTCTGCTGGGTGTTCTTTTGGTCACCGCGCTTCCCCTCGCCGCCGGCGAGAAGAAGCCGCCAGCCGTAACGATTCGTCTTCACGGTGAAGGCAGCGAGCGGGAGGGCGAGTCCTTTGTCACGTCGGTGGAGTTGACGAACCCGCAGAAAAAAATCTTTATCCGCAAGGTGCCGATTCTTAACGAGCGCGACTTCAAGGCGTTTTATCCCTTCCCGGGACGTGATGGGATGATCGGCGCGTATTTTGTTTTGGACGCGCACGGATCGAACAAGTTGTTGGAATTCACCACGGCGGCGAAGGGGAAAATTGGCGTGATTATGGTGAACGGGCGCGTCTCTTCGGCGGTCAGGATTGAATCCACGGTGAAGGATGGAATTTTCTTCGTGCCGGGAGGAATATTGCCCAATGAGGTATTACAGCTGGAGTCGAAATTTCCGATTGTCGGACGCGAGGCCGAGTTCGGGAAAAAGAAACCGAAGGCGAAAGCGCAATGAGGTCGGCGCTGGGATGGCTCGTATTTCTCGCATCGTTAACCGCTGTGCGGGGCGCTGTGGTTGATTTTCCAACTGACAACCGCGCTTTGCTCACCGGTCAAAAGGACGCGTTTTACATGTATGTGGATCGCGATTTCGAGGGAGCGAAAACGAAGCCCTGGGATGGCGGGGCGTTTGGGTTTGTCCGAGGGCCGATCCGCACCGGCGGCGACGTGGTCTTCGCGACGGTGCACGAGGGTATCGATATTCAGCCCGCGCGGCGCGATGCGGCAGGCGTGCCGCTCGACGACGTGCGCACGGCGGCGAATGGCGTTGTCGTGCATGTGAGTTCGCAGGCAGGCGGCTCGAATTATGGCCGCTACGCCGTCGTCGAGCATCGCTTGGACGGGAGCCCGTTTTACACGCTCTACGCACATCTCGCGGCGATTTCCGTCACAACCGGGCAGAGCGTGCGCCAAGGCGACGTTCTCGGAAAAATGGGCTACACGGGGGCTGGCATTGACCGCACGCGGGCGCACTTGCATTTCGAGGTGGCGATGCTGCTGAGTCGGAACTTCCAAGGATGGTATGACGCGTTCCAAGGAGCGAATCCAAATATGCACGGTCTTTTCAATGGAATGAATCTCGTGGGCACCGACCCCTCCACCGTGCTTCTCGCGGCAAGCAAGAATCCAGAGTTCAGCCTCGCGCGACACGTGGCATCGCTCGAACCGTTTTTTAAGCTGACAGTTCCGAACGCGCCCGGGATGAGCCTCATTCGCGACTACCCGTGGTTGGTGCCGGACGGCGAAGAGGCGAACCCGGCGGCGTGGACGATTTCGTTTACGCGAACGGGCGTGCCGGTGCGCATCGAGGCCTCGACGACAAAGGTGAGCGATGCGCAAGTTGTGTGGGTGAAAGAATCGTCGATGGCGTATTCGCACGCGACGAGAGGGCTCATCGGGGGGCCTGCCGGGCAGCCGCGCCTCACGGAATCGGGGATGCGTTTTGCAAAACTGCTGACCTGGCCCTAATGAAGCGTTTCCAAGAGTTTTTACAGAATTTACAGAATTTACAGAATTGAGGAGAGAAGAGGAGGACGGCTCGGAGCGAGAGCCCCGAGGCAAAGGTATCGCTCGTCTTCGGGGACAACGTGTATCTCAGGCAACCTACATTAGGGTTGATTCTTGTTTTTCCCTACTCAGGGTCGCAACGCCGGACGCTCGCTCCGACCTTGAGCTTCATGATTAAACCGCTTTGCCTTTTACATTCTTTGATTCCATTGAAAGTAGCGAAAAACTTTATAATTGATCGCTGTTCTGGCTCGCGTCCAGTCTGTCTGCGTTGCACTTCGGCTCTGTCCAAAAACGGTT
>JBBRHN010000384.1:0-2303 GCA_038222685.1 Chthoniobacterales bacterium
CCGGAGGGGCGGTGCTGGGATATCCGGCCGCTCCAGACAAGCAAGCCAAGCGCCAGTGGATTGCGGCGGCGCAACTTCCCGACGCGCTGAAACGCCTGAAGGCGCTTGAAAAACGCGTCAACGATTCGTAGCCGGTGCCGCGATGCGCACGCGGGCGCGGAGTCGGCTGAGGAGGCTGTAGAGTCCGAAAAACGTGCGGTTGACGTAGATGGTGTCGGCGGAGCCGCGTTGGCCGGTCATAGTGCGAAGGATATCATCACGGCGGTTTTGCTCGCCCATTTCGTAGATTTCCCGGAGGAAACTTTCTGCGCCAAAATCGAAAGTGCCCGAGTGGAACGGTCGGGCGAGGAGAGCGAGCCATTTTTGAACCGAGGCGACAACCCGCTCCTTGTCGGCCTCTTTATCAGTCGGGAGAAATAAGGCGAAATCGTGTAGGGCGGCTTCGAGCGCCGGGCGGTCGTCGATGAGAGCCGGATCGACGAAGCGGAACATTTTGCGATGAAACTCCGGGCTGATTTCCTTGGTGCAGCCGAAGTCGAGCACGCAGACTTCACCGTTGCGGATGACGAAATTTCCCGGATGCGGGTCGGCGTGGAATTTGAGGAGGCGATGGACTTGGTGATCGTAAAAATCCCAGAGTGTTTGTCCGACGCGGTCGCGTTCGTCCTGCGTTGCGGGCCCGTCGGCGAAATGATCGAGCGTGACGCCTTCGACCCAGTCCATCGTGAGGATATGTGCGGAACAGAGGTCGGGATAAAAACGTGGAAAATGCAGGCCCGTGATGTGAGCGCAGGCAGCGGCAAGTTCTTGTGAGGACTCGCGTTCGCGCACGTAGTCGGTTTCTTCGAGAAGCTTCGATTCGACCTCATGGAAATACGCGGCAATGTCGCTCTCACGGAGACCGAGCACTTGCAGCGCGATGGGCTTCACGAACCGCAGGTCGCTTCGCAGGCTGGTGGCCACGCCGGGATATTGGATTTTTACGGCGAGGTCGCGACCGTCTTTTGCGGCTTTGTGAACTTGCCCGATGGAGGCTCCGTGGACGGCATCGCGGGTGAAGGAGTCAAACATTGCCGTTGGGTCGCGTCCGAATTCGCGACGGAACGTCCGCGCCACGAGCGGGTAGGAGAGGGGAGGCGCGGAATGCTGGGCTTGAGCAAAAAGGCGCGCGTAGGCAGCGGGAAGGAGGTTTTGATCGATGCTGAGCATTTGCGCGAGCTTGAGCGGGCCGCCTTTGAGTTCGCTGAACGTGCGGTAAACTTCACCGGCATTGCGCTCATGGAGGTCGGACTCGCTGGGATTTTGCGCCAACGCGCGGCTCCCGTAGTGCTTGAGATAGTTCAGCCCGACTCGTGTTCCCGCGCCGGCCAGCGAGGCCATTCGGGCGACGGAACTTGTGCGGATCGAATCCTGTGCCGGGGTCACGGGCGGGCGAGTAGGAACTTGCCGAAGTCCATAGCCGAATCGATGGCCTGTTTTCCGAGGAGGTCAAAGGCGAGGGTGACGGATTTTTCGATATAGGCATCCGTTCGCTCGAAGTGTTCGCTTTCATCTTTGAGGTGAAACTCGATGACGCTGCGGAAATGCACGTAGAAGATTTTGGGGTAGAGGGAGACCGCGGGCCCGCGCCCTGCGATCTCACCGGTGTCTATGCCATGCGCGATCACGCGGGAGGCGAACGCGTGGAATTCGTTTTCGAATCCCTTGAGGTAGGCCGGGCAGGCGAGGAAACCGATTTTGCCGACGCGTTGAAGGAGCAGCGAACGCCAGGCAAGCGCTTCTTCGCAAAACGCAAGTTGGAAAGTGAGCATACGCTGCTTTGCGGAAAATGAAGCCCACTCGTCGCCGCCCTCGACAGCGGCAGCTACCTTCGTGACAAGATGTGCCCACATCGCACTCTCGACGGCGTCCATGTGCGAGAAGACGGAAAAAAACGCGCGCTCGTCGAGGCCAAGGCTTTGCGCAAACCGGAATGTGCTGACGGGAGGCTCGCCATGTTCCCGGAGATAATTGGTGTAGGCTTCGAGGATCTGTTCGCGAGTGTCCATGAGAAGACTACGCACGCCAAGGCGGAGGCGATGCGTGGGAGATTGCGGATTTGCGTAAAAGAAACGCCGGAGCGTTCGTTGACCGGGGTGCGGGAAGGTGGTAAATTATTAATCATGAAGGTGCACCTGCGTCAGATTCCACAGGGAGAAACACTTCACTTGGAGGGTGAGGAGGATGCGGCGGGGATTGGGCTCGACGAGGTGGGAGCCGTTGCGGCATCGCCTCTGAGATACTCGATGGACGTGGGGGTGAGC
>JBBRHN010000385.1:0-2256 GCA_038222685.1 Chthoniobacterales bacterium
TTTTGCTTTGAGACCTCTTGTTTCCCTGTCTCCCCCATTTCGAAATCCAGCCATCGCTCGGGTGACATTGCTGCGGTGCCCCATCTCCAATCGATCAAGAATCCATTCATGTCCAACAACCGTACGACTTTTCACCAACCACACAAGCGCCTGTTTGCGTTTGTCATTTTTTGGAGCCTTTTCACTTCCTTGATCCCTGCCAGCCCAAGCGCTCTTATTCCTGCCTGCAGCAGCCTCTCGGCCTCTATCTCGTCATGCCGACTCACGGCCTCTCCCTCAAAGCTCTCCCGCTTCTTCTCCCAAAGTGCTCCCTTCACAACCCCCTCCAGTCGCTCAAGAAATTCCTCCCCTCCAAGAAACCACCCTCCTCAATGCCTTCAAATCCTCCTTGTCCTCTCCCTCCACGGCACGGCTCTCCAGATATTTCCAATTTGATCAAATGCTCGGACCCCTTTCCTGACCCCTTTCCCACGGTGCCCTCCGACGCCCAACGACAAAAACTCATCGTCCGCTGGAGATAGTTATTTTATGCCCATCAGAAACAATTGCGAAGACACACGTGCAGAAAAGAAATATCTTCCCAGATGCAATCCGTCGCTATGCAAACTGCCATGACCCCCTCAATGAAGGACGCCCTCCGTGTTGTGGCACCGCGCGCATCGGTGATGACTTCCCCTGTCGAGATGATAGGCTACGACTCTGACGGCCTTGGATATAAGCACTTTCTTCCGGATGCAGTCGTGATTCCGGCGGACGCTGAAGAGCTGGCGAAAGTCGTTGGTTTTTTACATTTCTCGGGACTTCCGATTGTTATGCGGGGAGCGGGCACTTCGCTTTGTGGCGGGCCGGTGGCAGCGCAGGGCGGCGTGATTGTCCATACGTCCCGCCTGCGGGCGATCCACAAGATCTGCCCAGAGGGACTGTGGTGCGAAGTCGAGTGCGGGGTTATCTTGAATCAGCTTGCGGAAGCGCTGAAACCAAGCGGACTCTGTTACCCGCCCGATCCGTCGAGCGGACCGGTCTGCACGATGGGCGGCAATGTGGCGTTGAATGCAGGTGGAGCGCATTGTTTCCGATATGGAGTGACGGGAAACTACGTCCTCGGCGTTGAGGTCGTCCTTCTCGACGGCTCTGTGCGGAGTTTCGGCGGGCCGGCCGGGGGACGCGGACCATGGCGCGAGGATTGGAAGCGATTTATGGTGGGATCGGAGGGAACGCTGGGCGCGTTTACACGGTTCTGGTTGCGCCTTTCGCCACGCGCGGAAAAGTCGTGGACGTTCCGCGCGACGTATCCCGACCTGCAATCCACCGAAAGGGCCATTCACGGTCTCGTGCGACATCCTGCATTTCCCGTGGCGATCGAGCTAATGGATCCCCACGCAGTGGCCATGGTGGAGAGCAGCCAGATGGCTGTCGGCCTGCCCAAGGATCATTTCATGATCGTGACTGAAATCGACGGACCAGCGGCGCTCGTTGACTGCCGCGTGGAGTCCATAGCGGAAGTTCTCCGATCCGCAGGTTCCAAGGACGTGCTTTTCAGCGACGATCCGGCAGACCGCGACAAGCTTTTCAAAGCCCGCAAGGCGATGGGCGGACTGCTCGGCCAGTTCGGGCTCGATTATCTCGTGCAGGATGCGGTGATCCCGAAACGCGCGCTCGCCGGGGTGTTGCAACTGATCTACGACGAGGCGGCCGCCGCAGGATTTCCCGTGGTCACGGTCATGCACGCCGGGGACGGCAACCTGCATCCGAATTTCATGTTCGATGCCAGCCAGCCCGAGGAACTCGAAAAAGTCGAGGCCATCAGCAAACGTCTGATGGAGCGCGTCGTGGCGGTCGGCGGCGCGCTTTCAGGCGAACACGGCATCGGCAACGACAAGTCCAAATACACGGACATGGTCTTCAGGCCGGATTCGATGCGCATGCAACTCGCTGTGCCAAAGACGTTCGACCCGGCTCACCAACTCAATCCCCTGAAAGTTTTTCCAGAAAGGCGGTTTGCGCTATGAAAGAGCGTTTCTTCGAACCGTTTGTTGACGAGGTGGACGGCGTGATGTGCGTGTCGGCGGCGGCGGATGCCGCTGACATTGCGGGTCAGTCTGCTCCGCACGGACTACGATTCCCGTTGGTGCTGCAGGAGGATGTCCCGCTGTCCGAACAGGTCGCCGCAAGCGCATTCGCCCCGGCCTCTTCGCGCTTCGGCCCGTATTGCGACAACATCACGGGCATGAATTGGGAACTGCCCGACGGGCGGCG
>JBBRHN010000386.1:0-2251 GCA_038222685.1 Chthoniobacterales bacterium
GTGCGATCCGAGTTCGTGATCTCCGCCAGATTCACATTGGCGAGCGCCGCGTTTAACTCCTCGGCCGATTTTACTTCTGGAAACTGGATGATCGCCACGTCAAGTTGACCGGCAAAAGATGACACAACCGAAACGAGCAAAGCGGTAAAAATGGAACGCATCCCCTCCCGCTACCTGCCCGACGACGAAAAAGCAATGCCATTCCACTGGACCCAGACGGACGGCCAGCTCCGCGAGGCCATCGGATGGGCTTGCGCCAGTCCCCGTGCTGTCCTCGCGTGCCTCCACGGAATGAGCGGAGCCGCCGAGCAGTTCGCGCCTCTCGCTGACGCAATGCCAGAAATCGCCGTGATCGCCACCGATCTCCGTGGACAGGGTAATGACCCGATCATCGCCCGCCGCGGGATTCGCCTCGACATCGACGCGCAGGAATCCGATATCGCCGCGTTTCTCTCGGCCGTCCGACAATGCCACCCGGATCAACCAATTTTTCTCATGGGCGAAAGCATGGGAGCCCTTCTCACCGCGCGTTTTGCCTCGCGGTATCCGGACGCCGGGCTTGCCGGGGTGATCCTCTCGGTACCCGTCGTTGCGTTTAAACGCCCCGTCCCAAAACCCGTCGCCCAAATCGTTCGCGCTCTTGGGACCTTCGCTCCGCGACTGCGCTGCACGCCGTCCGTTTTCGTGAACGGAAAAACAAAGTTACTGCCGCTCACCCGCGACAAAGCTTATCAAGACGCCATTCGCACGAAACCTCACTTCATCAAGGCCTTCACATTTCGATTCCTTAGTGAACTCGGAGACCTCATTGAAGCGAGCGACGAGATCGCCAGCCGCATCCAAATCCCCAGCCTTACACTCGCTGCAGGTCAGGATTGCTTCGTTGCCGAAGAACAAATCCGGGCCTGGCACGGCCGCATCCCGGGAAACAAAAAAACTCTGAGCATCTACCCCGAGGCGTTCCATTTGCTCTGGCACGACTGGGATCGCGATCTGGTGCTCGGAAATATCCGCGAGTGGATCATCACGAGGATTGAACAGGTGTGATTAAAAATGGGTGAGGTTCTCTGTGGAAGATAGGGGCAGACCTCCGGGCTGCCCGAAGGAAGAAGGCGCGGCGGGCCAGGGACGTCCCGCCCTACCAAATCCTATTTGCAACCGCACACACATTTGATCACACTTGGATTGGGTCCCCTGACCGCAAGGCGATTGACATGTCCCGGGAATAAGATATCAGCCGGTAATGAAGCCGATCCTAACGCTTGTAGCGACATTCTTAATTTTTTGCCATACGGGCTTCGCCAAAGACGAAAACGGAATGCGTGTGGAAGTAACGAAGTCCACCATTTCCAATGATGATCCGGATCGCCGCGGATACCTCGAGGAAGTCGATCGCACGCTTGGACTCAAGGTTCAGGCGAAAAACATCTCGATGAAGCCTTTCGATGTTGGCGAGCTGGAGTGGATCATCATTATCGAACGTTGGGGCTCCGGTTCGCAACGGCTCGAACGCTACAAAGGCACACAAAAGTTCGACCCCCTCAAGCCAAGTGAAAGCATCAACCTCACTGTCGGCAAATCCTCAATCGAAGGTTATAAAGGTTGGGGCAAGCAATATCAGGACAAAATCGAGGCTTGGCGCGTGATTATCCGCCACCTCGGCGTCGATACCATCACCCTTGTGAGCGGCTCCGCATTTGAGCGAGCCAACTCCAAAGCCAAAGACGCTAGCAAAGATTAATCCCGCAAGCCGTTCGACGTTGAACGTCGAGGTTTGGAAGTTGGGAGTTGAGCATTGCATCCCCACGTTCGCGCCGCTTGACTCAGCAAGCGTGGCTCGGAAAAAGAAAAAACGCCTCAGTCTTTCGTCGCAGCTCAACCTGTGCTTTTATCATGCCACGGTCGGCGCTCTTGCGCGGATCCGGCCGCCGCGTCCCCGCCGCCCCCAACTCACGCCCACGAGCCGCGTTCTGGTGTTCTCCTCCGCAGGCCTCGGCGACTCGCTCCTCGACTCTCCGGCCTTCCGTGCGCTCGACGACTCCTTCCCGGGCATTCATATCGAAGCCGTGGCACATCACCGGCGCCCGGACATCTCGCGCCACAACCCGCTCATCAAAAAACTCCACCTGCTCCGCAAAGGCCCGCCAGCGTTTTTCCGCCTCCTCCGAGACCTCCGCGCGAGCGGGCCGTGGGACGCTATTCTCTACCTCAGTTGCCTTGACCCCGAAGCCCGAAGCCTTGGCTACCTCCT
>JBBRHN010000387.1:0-2242 GCA_038222685.1 Chthoniobacterales bacterium
TGTGATCTCACGAATGGTGCGGGTGATTTCGTAGGCGCCCGGCATGAAGACGAGCACGTCGCCGTCGGTGCGGTCGAAATGCTCGGTCACGGCTTCCGCGGCAAGTTCCCAGGGTGGATCGTCGGGCGGTTCGTGGCGAAATTGCTCGATTTCGACCGGGAAAACGCGTCCGTCGGATTCCAGGACGGGACACCCGCCGAGATAGGCGGAGACTTCGTTGCCATCGAGTGTGGCGGACATCACGATGATTTTGAGATCGGGACGGGAGGACTCCTGAATTTCTAAAGCGCGGGCGAGAGTGATGTCGCCGTAAAGGTGGCGTTCGTGGAACTCGTCAAAGATGACAGTGGAGATGCCGCGCAGGTTCGGGTCGGTCAGCATTTGGCGCAGAAGGATGCCTTCGGTGACGAAGAGGATGCGCGTGTGCTCAGAAGAAACGTTGTCGAGCCGGATGCGGTAGCCGACCTCGTCGCCGAGTTTAACGCCGCGCTCGGAGGCCACGCGTGTGGCAAGGAGGCGGGCGGCGAGTCGGCGGGGTTGGAGGACAACGCAGCGCCCGGCACCGAGGATCCCGCCGTCGAGGAGAATTTGCGGGACTTGGGTGGATTTACCCGAGCCGGTGGGCGCCTGCAAAACGAGGCGGTTGCCGGTTTCCAGCGTTTCGACGATTTCTTCGTCCAGTTCGTAAATGGGCAGTGCCTCGGCCATGCAGGGAGGGAAGGTGAACCCGAATGGCCGGGGTTTCAATCGGGAAGTCGAGCTGTCGAGCGGGAGTTCTCGAAATCGCTGCGAAAGGAATTGATCTTCGCACCTCCGCCGCTAACCTCCGGTTCGTTTGCCCAAGAAAAAAATGGAATCTATTCTTCGCCTCCTTCTACTGTCCGTCCTGGTCGTGGGCTCCTGTCCGGCGCGCGCTGCGGAGAGTTACATTATCGTGGACAATCAAACCGGATTTATTCTGGCAGGGAGGGAGCGCGATGAGAAGCTGCCGGTCGCGAGCCTCACAAAGGTCGCAACGGCGCTTGTGGCGTTGGATTGGGCGAAGCTGAAAAGCGCGGATCTCTCGACGCTCGCGACGGTGCCTGGGTCCGCGGTCATCGAGGGCGCGGCGAATCCCGTTGGCTTGCAGCCGGGGGATCAAGTGAGCTTGCGGGATTTGATTTACTCGGCGCTTCTTGCTTCAGACAACGTTTCGGCCACGACGCTGGCGAATTATGTGGGAGGCCAGCTACCGAGCGCGGGGGGATTGGATGCGGTCGGGACATTTGTGGCGAACATGAATGCGCTCGCGAAATCTTTGGGAATGAAGCGCACGCGGTTTCTCAACCCCACGGGTTTGGATCACGATCCCGAGGCGCGGCCGTTTTCTTCGGCATCCGACATGGCGCGTTTGGTGCGCTACGCTTACGATCAGGCAGGGTTTGCATTTTATGTCGCGCAGGCGTCGAGGCAGATCCACGTGGTTCGAGGTGGAGTTGATACGGCGTTTGAAATTGGAAACACAAACGAGCTCATTGGTCGCGACGGGATCGACGGAGTGAAAACCGGGCGCACGCGGCAGGCTGGCGATTGCTTGATTCTTTCGTCCGATCGCTCGCCCGAATCCCGCCGCGAAGGCGAGACTGTTTTTGTCACGCCGCGACGCATCACGGTTGTCCTCCTCCGCTCGACTGACCGCTTCGGCGAGGGCCTCGCGCTCGTTCGCCAAGGCTGGAGTCTTTACGATGCGTGGGTGGCGGGCGGTCGCAAAGCATCGAAGTCGAACTCGCTCTGACGATTATGGAAAAAAAACGAATTGGCATCCTGACAAGTGGTGGAGACTGTCCCGGGCTCAACGCGGTTCTCCGCGCGACGGTTCGTGCGGCGGACAAGCTGGGCTGGGAGGTGATCGGATTTCGTGATGGGTTTGAGGGACTCTTGCCGCCCGGCAATTATGTCAACCTCGACCGGCGCGCGACCGCCGGGATTATGCATCTCGGGGGCACAATTCTCGGGACGGTCAACAAAGGGCATTTCGTCGCGAAAGTTGGAGCTGGAGATCGTGCCATGGTCCCGCCTGAGATTATTGACGGTGCGAGGCAAACTTTTAAAGCACTCGGCTTGCACGCGCTGATCACGATTGGCGGTGACGGTTCGCTCACCACGGCCTTGCAGCTTCACGAAGAGGGGTTCCCCGTCGTCGGCGTGCCGAAAACAATCGACAACGATTTGGAAGCGACGGCGATGACGTTCGGATTTGACT
>JBBRHN010000388.1:0-2224 GCA_038222685.1 Chthoniobacterales bacterium
TGATTGCGGCACGCAGAGCACGAAAACGATCGCGTTGGACTGGAGCACGGGAGAAATCCTTGCTTCCGCGCAACAGGCTTATGGTTTTGTTCCCAACCTTCCGCCCGGTGCGATGGAGCAGCGGCCCGAGGATTGGTCGGATGCTGCGGATGCGACTGTTTCGCAGGTTGTGGAGAGGCTCGGCGGACGCCGCGCCGACGTCAAAGCCATCGGCGTAAGCGGACAGCAGCATGGGTTTGTGCCGCTCGATGCGGAGGGTCGCGTCGTGCGCCCGGCGAAGCTCTGGTGCGATACTTCCACAACGGCTCAGTGCGACGAAATCACCCGGCACTTCGGCGGAGCCGCGGAAGTGATTCGTCGAACGGGCAACGCGATGTTGCCGGGATTCACGGCACCGAAAATCCTTTGGCTGCGGCAAAACGAGCCGGAGAATTGGGACAAAACGCGGACTGTTCTCCTGCCGCACGATTACTTGAATTTCTGGCTCACGGGTCGCGCGTGCATGGAGTTTGGCGATGCGTCGGGAACGGCTCTCCTCAATATTTCAGAGCGCGTCTGGGCCAGCGACGTCGTGGATTTTGTCGCTCCCGATCTCCATGAAAAACTTCCCCCTCTCCAATCTTCCGCGACGGCGTCCGGCAAGTTGCGGAGCGAATTGGCGGCTCGGTGGGGACTCGGCGGCGAGGTCGAGATTTCCTCCGGCGGCGGCGACAATATGATGGGAGCCATCGGAACGGGCAACATTCAGCCGGGCGTGGTGACGGCAAGTCTGGGCACGTCGGGGACGCTTTACGCGTTTTCCGATGCGCCAGTGACGGATGACAAGGGCGAAGTCGCAGGATTCTGCGACAGCACGGACAACTGGCTGCCGCTGGTTTGCACGATGAACCTCACCCTCGTTACCGAGCAGGTGCGCAATATGTTTGGTTGGGGCTACGACGAGTTCGACCGTTGTGTGGGATCGGTCGCTGCGGGTTCCGACGGGCTGCTGCTCCTTCCCTATCTCACGGGCGAGCGGACGCCGAATCTCCCTCACGGAACGGGAGTGATGCACGGGCTAACGGTTGCAAATTTTACCTCCGCCCACTTTGCGCGCGCGGCGGTCGAGGGCATCACTCTCGGGCTGGCTTATGGGCTGGCGCGGTTTCGCGAACTCGGCGTCGTTCCGGCGGAGATCCGACTTACTGGTGGCGGGAGCAACAGCAAAGCGTGGAGGCAGGTTTGCGCCGATGTGTTCGGCGTGCCCGTCGTTTGCTTGAGCAGCGGTGAGGGCGCGGGGCTGGGGGCGGCGATTCAGGCGGGGTGGATTTGGAACAAAGAACACGGCGCCGACGCCTCACTGGCAGACATCTGTGATCGCCTCGTGGAAGTGGACGACGACTCGCGTGTCTCCCCGAATGCTGCTCACACCGCCATTTACGCGGACTCGCTGTCTCGAATGAATGCGGTGCGCGAAGCTCTGCAAACGAAAGGTCTCCTCTAAGATGCGCGTCGTCGTTGCCGCCACGGGCGCTAGTGGCGCCATCTATCTCCAGCGCCTGCTCGACTATCTCGATGGCCCTGAGCACGAGGTGCATCTCGTAATGACCGCCTATGCGAAACAGGTCGTGAATGAGGAGATTCGCTCGCTCCGGGTGCCGTCCAACGTCACCGAGCATTCCGATAAAAGCATGAACGCTCCTTTCGCCAGCGGCTCGGCGCTCTTTGATGCCATGGTTGTCGTGCCTTGTTCGATGGGCACGATGGCGCGCATTGCCCACGGAACCAGCGAAACCCTCACCCTTCGTTCGGCGGATGTTTTCCTCAAAGAGCGGCGCAAACTCATCCTCGTCCCGCGCGAGACGCCTTGGAATCTCATTCACGCCCGCAACGCCGTCGCCGTCATCGAGGCTGGTGCCATCCTCCTCCCCGCGATGCCGTCGTTTTATTCGCGGCCGGAAACCTTCGAACAACTCGCCGACACCGTCGTCTGGAGAATCCTCGACCAAATTGGAATATCCGCTCCCAACGCCTGCCGCTGGCAGGAGGGTGCTTAGAACCGCCCCTCGTCCGCATCGATGTATTGAAACATCGTCTGGATTTCGTCGCGTGACTCAAATCCGCTCTCTTTTTTTCGGCGGACAAGAATCTCACTTGCCTCGTCGTTCCAGCCGCGCTTGCGCATGAATTCGTTCCACACCTCGATCTGCTCGTCGGAGGGTTTGCGTCCATTTTCAAAGCACCA
>JBBRHN010000389.1:0-2206 GCA_038222685.1 Chthoniobacterales bacterium
CCCGTCCCGACGAAATGAATCGATGTCGGCCGCGCCGATGTCGCTTGCCGGAGTTCATTAGCAAACGCGCGGCGGATCGATAGGTCCAGCAATGCGTGGAAGATTCTGCGAGGGGCGAGGCGCATCCAGAGCGGCATTGCCGCGCGTTGTTCGGCGGCTACGCAAATGGCTGCGCCCTCGGGGAACGGCGCGCTCGACGGGCCATCACACATCGCGCAAAAGCGGGTGGCGACTCCCGCTTGGTCCCGTAACTCGCGGGCGAGAAGGCGCTGATATTGCGCGAGTCCTCCGTATCCGGTCGGCGCAAATCTCGCGGCGATGAGAACACTGGGTCGGGTCATGGCTCCGGCGACAACAACTCAACCTGCAGAACCAGAGCACCATCTTTTTCGAACTTGGGCGGATATCCCGTCGCGTAAACATCCAACGCCGGAACCACAAACTCGCCGACGGTCGTTCTTTCAAGGCAACGCCTCCAGTTGGTTTCGTGAAAGCTCAGACCCAGGCGGTAGGTTCCCGCACCCAGACGCCGCGAGAGACCTTTGAGAACAAAAATAATATTCAGTTCGCCCCGCCGCTCGCCGAAATTCATCCCGGTCGTTTCCGGGCGAAGATCGCAGAGTTCGAATCCCTCCAACGTTTCAATATGGATTCCCAGCCCGGCTTGTGGGATGGGTCGTTGGAGAAAAAACCGCGCCTCCACGTGCAGGCTTCCGTCGTCACCGTCCTGGCGGAGAGCAACCGTTTTCAGCGAGAGGCCGAGCGAGCGGTTGGAAGCGATTTCACCGCTCTCTGCCACGGCCGGTTGGTTGGAATACGCGGCAATCACGTCGGCAACGGGCCCCATGAGTTCGAGACGTCCGGCATTGAGCAGAATCCCCGTCCGGCAAAGCGCGCGCACGGAATGCATCGCATGGCTCACGAAGAGCACCGTCCGTCCGTCGCGCTTCGAGACATCTTGCATCTTGCCGAGGCATTTTGCCTGAAACTGCGCATCGCCAACAGCAAGCACCTCATCGATCACAAGAATCTCTGGCTCGAGATGCGCCGCAACCGCAAACGCCAACCGCACATACATTCCGCTCGAATAGCGCTTCACGGGCGTATCCAAAAACCGGCTGATCTCAGAGAACTCGACGATCTCGTCGAATTTAGCACGAATTTCCGCGCGCTTCATTCCCAGTATCGCGCCGTTAAGAAAAATATTCTCCCGTCCCGTCAGCTCTGGATGAAAACCCGTGCCGACTTCGAGAAGGCTTGCGATGCGACCCTTGACGCCAATGCGCCCGCGCGTTGGCTCCGTGATGCGGCTCAGGAGCTTGAGCAACGTGCTTTTCCCTGCGCCATTGCGTCCGACGATGCCGACAACATCACCTTGCGCAATGTCGAAGGAGACATCCCGCACGGCCCAAAAATCGGAGGCCGCCGTGGGCTTCGCCGGAGGTCGAAACAACGACCGAACCTTGTCCTCGATCACATGCCGCAATCCCCCTCCGCTGGCACTTTGCTCGCCGAGTGAATACATTTTCGAGAGTCCCTCGACGCGAATGGCGATCCGTCTTTCCATCAGATAATGTCGGCAAACGTGCGCTCGGTTTTGCGGAAATACGAGAGCCCGAGCACGAGGAATATCGCCGCGACTAAAAGAGAAAGCATCCCCCCCGCGGTCAAAAACTTCGCTTCGCCGCCAAGAATCGCCCACCGAAAACCCTCGATCACGCCGACCATCGGGTTGAGCGAATACACCAAAAACCACGTCTCGCCGATTTTTTCCCGCACCACGTTCGTGCTATATGCGACCGGGCTCACATACATGCCGAACTGCACAATGAATGGAATAATGAAACGAAAATCGCGATACTTCACCGTCAGCGCCGTGATCAAAAGCCCCGGCCCCAGTGCCGCGAAAACCGCCAACACCACAAAAAACGGCAATGTCAACAAACGCCACGTCGGCATAAACTGAAACCACGCCATCAATCCGCCTAGAATCGCAAACGAAAACGCGAAATCCACAATCGATACCGCCACCGAGGCCGTCGGGACGATGATTCGTGGAAAATAGACTTTCGAGATCATATTTGCATTCCCCACCAGACTCTGGCTCGCACCCGTCAATGCATTGGAAAAAAACTGCCACGGCAAGAGCGCGGCGAAAACCATGATCGCATAGGGTGTGTTCCCCTGCGACGGCAGCCCCGCCATC
>JBBRHN010000390.1:0-2179 GCA_038222685.1 Chthoniobacterales bacterium
AGCGGCCAGAGAACGCCGGCAAGCTCATCGTTACCATCGCCTGCTCCACCGGCGAACGCTATCTCAGCACCGCATTGGCCGAAGAAGCCCGCGCCGAGGTGGGAGGCTAATTCTTATGGCCGATCCAAAATCACTTCCCGCGCTCGACGGTCCCGTCATGGAGCACGACGAACTCGCTTGGGAGCTCTTCTGGCACAAACACAAAGCCAGTATCATCGGCGGGGCCGCCGCCGTGGTGCTTGCTCTGATCGCCGGAATTTCGTGGACAGTCGCCAACACGCAGGCCGACCTTGCCGCAAAAAAAATGTTGGCCGACGCGACGGACGCCTCGGCTTGGGAAGCGGTGATTGCTAAATACCCGAAATCAATGTCTGCCGCCGACGCGTATTTTCAACTCGCTGCAGCGCAACGAGCCGATGGCAAAATTGAAGACTCAACGGCGACGTTTCGCAAGTTCCTCGCGAGCTTTTCGGAGCATCCGCTCGCAGGCGGCGCACTTTTTGGAGTGGGACAGAATCTCGACTCCGAGGGAAAAAGTGCAGAAGCCGTCGCGATTTACCAAGAAGTCGTGGCGAAGTATCCCCAATCCTACGCCGCTCCCTTCGCCGCTTACAGTGAGAGCGAAATCCTCCTCCGTGACAACAAGCGCGAGGAAGCGCGTGCGGCCTTGGAACTTATCGTTGCGCAGTTTCCTAAATCCAACGTCTCCCGACTTGCGCAGTCCCAGTTGCAACGCCTAGCCAGTGCCCCCGGTGCGCGATAGATATCTGGTCCGGACGGTATGAGCGAGCCCGATGCCACGCCCGGCGAGGCCGAAATCCGCGCCCGGCTCGACCGCCTTATCAAAACGCTTTGCCTCCTGCCCGAAGGCGAGGAACGGCTCCGTTACCTCATGCAGATCGGACGCAAGTATCCCGACATGGACGCGGCGTTGAAAATCGAAGACCGACTGCTCCCAGGCTGCATCTCTCGATTGTGGATTGCCCCCGAAGCGCGGGACGGACGCGTTTATTTTGCGATGGATGCCGAGGCCGCCATTTCCAAAGGCATTGCCGCCGCCGTCTGTGGGCTCTACGACGGCCAGCCAGGGGCCGACATTCTCAAGGTCGAACCCGATTTTTTCGAGCCCACGGGTCTCACGTCACTCATTTCCCCGAACCGCAGCAATGCGCTCACGAGCTTGCGAAACTTCATCCGCTCTGTTGCCGAGGCCGCCTGATTCGAAATCTTGCTACCGCCCGGCGGCCCTGTTTGTCTGATCTCACATCATGAACGAATCGGGAATTTTCTCAGCCTCGGATCTTGTCAATTCACCCGACGTCTTTGCGCGCAGTGAACCGCCGATCCGGCTCGGCGTTTTTGGCGATCCCGTCGCACATTCTAAATCCCCCGCATTCCACAACGCGGCACTTGAGGCCAGCGGTATTGCTGCCCGGTATGCAAAAATCCACGTCGCGCCCGACGAAGCCGTTGCCGCCTTTCGCGCGCTCCCGGCGGCGGGATTCCTTGGCGTCAACGTAACAATCCCCCACAAAGCCGCTGCGCTCGCCGCCGTCGATGAGGCCGACCCCTATGCTCAACGTGCCGGAAGCGTGAACACGGTCGTCGTGGAGGGAAATCGTTTGCATGGGTTCAATACCGACGGCCCCGGCCTCGTCCGCGCGCTTCGCGAGGAGTTCTCCGTCGATCTGCGTGATCTCCGCGTCGTGTTGCTGGGAGCAGGGGGCGGCGCTGGTCGCGCTATCGCCGTGCAGTGCGCGATCGAGTCCTGCGAGCGCCTTGTGTTGGCCAATCGCACGTTCGAAAAAGCCCGCGATCTCGCGGAAGAACTCGCCTCTTCGTTTCGCGACGACCGCCTCGTCGGGCCGATGGAACGGATTCTCGCCGTTCCGATGGACAGCCCGGAACTCAAAGCCCAGCTCGACCACGCCGATATCGTAATCAATGCCTCATCCGTTGGAATGCGCCGATCGGATCCGGCTCTCATCCCCGCCGCGTGGCTCACGCCAAACATGATGGTTTACGATACGGTCTATGCCTCCGGTCGCTCGCGACTGCTTGAAGACGCCGCCGCTGCCGGTGCCCGCACCGCGAATGGGCTCAGCATGCTCCTTCACCAAGGTGCACTCTCGTTCGAAATCTGGTTCAATCGCGCCGCACCCCTCGAAGTGATGCGCGC
>JBBRHN010000391.1:0-2035 GCA_038222685.1 Chthoniobacterales bacterium
GAGAATGCACACCGGTGCAAAGCGGATCACCCACGTTCGGGCGGATGCGAGATGCGCGCGGTAGCCGTAGAGACTTCCCACGATTCCGATCAACAAAGCAAATGTGCTCGTCGCGTTGGCTTGGATCGAGGGCATTCCGAAAGCAATCAGAGCAGGAAACGTGAGGATCGTGCCCCCGCCGGCGATGGAGTTCATGGCCCCGGCCACGATCGCCGCGAGGAAGAGCCATGCGTATTCAGTCATCGATGCGACTATTCCCGGACTGCGCAGCACGCGAAAGGGAAAACCCACTCCCTCCTCGCCAACGGGCTCCAGATTATGCGAAAATTCCCAGACAGTGAAGACGGAGAAAATGAAGGAAGGTTTTTGGCGGGCTGTTGGCAACCGTCCGTTTGGTGTGCTCCTGATCGCGCTGATTATCGAAACGGCCGTCGCGCCTTCGATTTCGATTCTCGGCAAACATAGCGAGTTGTTTGAGGGAATGCGCGCGCTCACTCCGCTGAGCCTTCTCGTCGTCTTCGCGTCGATCCTTGCGCTCTGGCAGCGCGCCCGCCACCACGCGGTGAGCATGATGGCGGCCGGCGTTGTCATCGTCCTGATGGCGCTCGGCGGGGTGATCGCGCACAGGCAATGGGTGCCGTTTCAACTGGCCGCTCAAATTGTGTTTCTCTGCTACGTGCTCTGGGTTGTGATTCGATCGGTCTTCACGGCGAAGGTCGTGACGGGCGATGTTTTGAGCGGCGCCGTTTGCGTTTACTTGCTCGTTGGTGTTGTCGCGGGGCTTCTCTTTGTCGAACTCGAACTCTTTTTTCCCGGAAGCTTTCGCATGGTGGATTCAAACGCCAGCGCGCTCGCACAACAGGCCGAGTTCATCAAAGATCCCGGATGGTTGCTTTACCTGAGCTTCGTCACGCTCACCACCGTGGGCTGCAATGATCTCGAACCGGCATCCAGCTTCGCTCGCAGCGCGACAGTGCTCGTTGCAGTCGTCGGCCAGATTCTCCTCATGGTCATGATCGCTCGTCTTGTCGGCATGAACGTCGTTCAGGCGTCAAAGCCGGCGGGTGAAGACGATCCTCCGCGAAGTTAAACCTCGATTGCCTCACAAACCTCGCGCCAGCCGGGAAAGTTCCACCCGTTTGGAAAATCTCGGCACTGGCCTGGCTTCACCGATTGGATCCGGCAATCGCGCCCATCGAGAAAAATACAGGCCCCATCGGGTTGGTCGGTCAATGCGAGGCCATCGCGACCCGGACGAAGGCGCGTGAACTCTTGAATAAATCCGTCCTCGCTCAACCCGAGAAACGCCGAAATCGCCGAGATGTCGCGTGCGTCGATGCGAACAAAACCGGGCCATCGGCAGCAATTTGTGCATCGTTGGCATGCATAATATGGCGCGCTCATGGCAAAAAAACTTCGATGACGGCTGGCTGGCGAACGGTCGCGACAAACGCACGGACGCGGTGCCTGCCACCTGACCACGCCTCGAGAATCCGGATGTAGGCGTGCATTTGTGCAGCGTAACGCTCGGCGATTTTTGCGGGCCCGCCCTGATCGGTCTTGAAGTCCACCAGAAGGATTTCCGTTGCCGAAATGACGACACGATCCATTTGCGCCGAGACGAATTTTCCATCGAGGATCACCGCCATCGCCCGCTCCCTCCAGACGACGGCCTCTGGCGAAGGGCGCTGAAAGAAGGCGGCGACGTCCCGGTTCTTGAGAAACTGTTCAATCAACTCGTGGGCATCGCCTAGGATGTCCGCGGGCAGCCATTCGATTTTTGCGAGGCAATCGTGAACGAGCGTGCCGAAGTCCAATCCGCTCGACTCCGAGAACAGCGCTGCACCGGGCAGCATTCCGTGGCCGCTGTCCGACGGTCGGCTGCGTTGGAGCTGATCTTTCTTGGCGCGAAGGCGTGCTTTTTTCTGCGGGGCAGCGGATGCGGCTTTCGCAACCTTTACATCGGCAAACCACGCGGAGTAGTCGGGCGGCGAAGGCTCAATGGGAAACCCGCCGCGCAGGAGTTCGGAAAATG
>JBBRHN010000392.1:0-2031 GCA_038222685.1 Chthoniobacterales bacterium
CTTTTCTCATGGTCACGAAGTTCCTCCACACGCGCTATCGAGTCGCCGATCTCGAACGCACAATTTCTTTCTACACAGACGTCCTCGGTCTCGAAGAAGTCCGCCGCAGCGTGAGCGGGCGCGGGTCGCACCTCGTCTTCCTCAAGGCCCCCGGTAGCGAACCTCTCATCGAGATTTGCAAGTTCGACGAGAGCGGCCCCATTCAGGTCGGCCCCGATCTCACGCACCTCGCCTTTGAAGTCGCCGATCTGGAAGCCTTCGCCAAACACGCGGCCGCCCTCGGTTACCCTCTCAGCGACGGTCCGCACAAATCCTCCAACGGCTCAGCCATCGCTTTCATTGACGCCCCCGAAGGCTACGAGGTCGAACTCATCCAACACGCGAAAGCCTCGTAATGGAATTCGAATGGAGCGGCACTGGGCTCGAAACCGGCGACATCCCCGCTAAAGAAATCGAAGAGTCTTTCGAAGATCCCTTCAGCATTCGGCTCCTTCCCGAGGTTGAGCACACGGGAGCTCACGAAGCACGGTATTTTATCCTCGGACGCGCCATTTCCGGACGCGGAATCTTCACCGTCTTCTGGACCGATGGCAAACGCTACCGCGTCATTTTCTCGCGCCAGATGAGCGCAGATGAAGAGACGTTCTACGACCGTAAAAACTCTGAATCCAACCCCTGATGCCCATGCACGTTCTCAACAAGTGGAAAGACATGCCGAGCTTTACCTCGGAAGATGAAGAGGTGAAATACTGGCGCGAAACCGCCCTCGACCCGCGCCTCATGAACGGTTCGATTTGGAAAGCCGACACGCGCGACTCCACGACGATCACCCTTCGCTTCGACCCCCGCATGCTGGCCCGCATCAAACGTCTCGCCCGCTCTCGTTACCTCAACTACCAGAGCATGATCAAACAGTGGCTCAGCGAACGTCTCGAAAAAGAGCTCTGATCACGGCGCAACTGTCTCAAGATACGTAAACTTCCCGTCCGCCACGCGTAGCACGATGGCGGACTTTGCCGGATTCCGGTTTTCATCGAGCGTGATGTTTCCCGTCACACCCGGAAAATCCTTCGTCGCCGCCAGCGCATCTCGCAACGCAATCGCTTCCGTGCCGCCTGCCCGCCGGAGCGCGTCCGCCACAAAATTTACCGCGTCATAGCCAAGCGCGCCCAGCGCGATCGGCGCGCGTCCGTAGAGTTTCTCGTAGTCCGCAACAAACTTCACCGTGCGCTCGGATTTTTCCTCCGCGGAAAAATGGCTCGCGAAATACGTATTCGCCACGTCTTTGCCACCCGCCTGCAAAAACTCGTCAGACTCCCACCCGTCCGTTCCCAAAAACGGCATGTCGAGCCCCATCGCACGCGCCTGTTTGATGATCTTCGCCGCTTCCGCAAAATAGCCCGGTAGAAAAATCACCTCCGGCGCGCTCTTCTTCACCGCTTCGAGCTGCGGTGTAAAATCCGGTTGCGCCGTCGCATACGACTCCCGAGCCACAATCGTCCCCTGCGCCGCCGTGAAATTCGCAACGAAACTCTCCTCCAGCACGAGACTATACGGATTGGACGGATCATACATCACCGCCGCCCGCGTCGCCCCAATCGATGTCGCGAACTTCGACATCACCACCGCCGGAAACGGATCCACATACCCGATGCGAAATACCCACGGCCCCGCCTTCGTCACATCTGGATGCGTCGCCCCCGGCGAAATCATCGGCAGCCCCAACTCGACCGCCACAGGTGCCGCCGCCAGCGAACTCACCGAGGTCACCTCCCCAATTAGTGCTACTGCCTTCTCCGCCGCCAACTCCCGCACCGCAGCCACCGCCCCCTCCGCATCCGACCGCGAATCCTTCACGATCAAAACCAACGGCCTCTCCAGAACGCCCCCCGCCGCGTTCAACTGCTCCACCGCCAGCTTCGCCCCCCGCAACGTCGCATCTCCAAACGCCGCCTTCGCCCCTGTCAGCGGCAAAAAAACACCCACCCGAATCGCCCGCGGATCCTCCACCGGCGTCGTCGGCACCTCCTC
>JBBRHN010000393.1:0-2026 GCA_038222685.1 Chthoniobacterales bacterium
AAAATCCGCTGACGCCGCCGACATCGCGGGTGCAAAAAACTACGTCGCCGCTGCCGTCGAAGAGGTTCTCGCGGGCAAGCCCGTCACAACGGCCAAAACCGAAGCCTACGGCTGCTCGGTCAAATACAACTAATCCGCCGGCCGATTTAAAATCCCTGTCGCCGCCCGCGGAAGGAGCTCCGAGAGTGAATACTCAACGAACCCTCTGCGGAGCGTCGCGAGGAGAATTCGAAGCGACGGATTAAACTCTGCCATCACCTGTCGGCACGCGCCGCAAGGGCTGATTGGGTCATCCGTATCCGCCACGATCGCGATGCAGCGGAACGCACTTTGGCCGGCCACAATAGCCGCTCCCAGTGCCACGCGCTCCGCGCAGCATGTGAGCCCAAAGCTGAGGTTCTCCACATTGCAACCCACAAAAACCTCGCCGTCCTCGCACAGCAAAGCCGCGCCGACCGCGAAGTCCGAGTAAGGCGCGTAAGCATTTTCCCGCGCCTCCGTCGCAAGCTCGATCAATGCACGATCTTCCATCAAGTCACGCTGGTCGCGTTTTTTAGCCCCAGCACAAGAAGGCTCGCGCCGCCAAAGATGGACTGGATTCCGTAAAGAAGTCCGATGATCCACTCCGCATCCACGGGCCACCGTGCGTAAATCATCCCGCCGAGAACGAGCGCGACAACGCCGTTGAGCAGAATCCAAATCCACGCCGGATTCGCTCGCATCGCCAGCGAGGTCGCTATGCAGACTAATCCCTCAATGACAAACACTAGCGCAAGAATGATGGTGATCGCCGCCATGCCCGAGATCGTGAAGAAAAACAACGACGCTCCCGCTGCGAGACGAATCAACCCGGAGAGACCCGATAGAACGCGATGCGGACGATGGTGCCCGAAGATCGCCATAAACACGCCGACCACGCCGCTGACCAAGAGCAACGCGCCGAGAAGCTGCGTGAGAACATACGAAAAAACAACCGGCGCACCCATCGCAAAAAAACCGACAAGCACCGAGAGCACACCACCGAAAATCAGCCAATTGCGGCTCGGAAGGACAGGTTGGGAAGAAGAGGACATGAGGGAGACTGTTTCAGAAACCGGCACTCACGTGAACGCAAAAATGCACCCGATTCAATCACTCTTTCCGCGCTCCAGCCTGCGCCGGAGGGGTGCTTTCTTTGCTCGCGAGGAGTTGGGACAGGAGTTCGCTTTTCGAAGGAACGATCGAGATTTTGGCATTGCCGCCGAGAATTTGCTGGGTCTCCAAAATGTCAAACATGGCAGAAAGGACTTTCGGATCCTGTCCGATTTGCTGGAGCGCACCACCGACAATAGCAGGCCGCATGGCAGCGGCTTGAGCGAATTCCACGGCGGCTTGCCGCTCGGCGGTGCTCGTGATGATACTGACCTGATTGGCCCCATCCTGCCGGATCGCGCTGGTCACTTGGCGCAGGCGGTTAACAACTTTTTCTTGGATCTGCTGGATCATGTCGAGGTCGCGGAAGTGAACTTTGCGAATATAGATGCTGCCAAGTTGAAATCCCCATTCCTCGGATTTTGGGCTCACTTCCTTGCGGACGGTTTGGGACATGGCGTGACGGCCTTCGAGCATTGCCGCGAGCTTCATGTTGCTGAGGCAGCGCACCGTTGCGTTGCTGACGTTTGCCGCGAGAGATCCGCGGGGGTCGGCATTTTTAAACAGATAGGCCACCGGGTCGCCAATCCGCATCTCGCACCACATGCCGATGCCCATCGGAGCTCCCTCCTCGCTGTTCACCGCCTGGCTGCGGAGGTAGAACTGGTCGAGTCGACGGTCGAGGACATAGCGCTTGCCGAGCCAATTCACAAAGGGAGCGGCGAGGCCGAGCTTCAGCCACAGAAAATAAAATCCCGCTTCGTCAAGGACCGCGAGCACCTTGCCGAATAGCACATAGACATGGCATGTGCCTTCCTCGACGACGGCGTAAAATCCCATCAGCCGCAGAACAAATTGTATGGCCGGCATGAAAAGAAACATGCCTAAAAAAGTG
>JBBRHN010000394.1:0-1986 GCA_038222685.1 Chthoniobacterales bacterium
CGGGAGGTGGAGACGTCCGGCCAGACCGCAGAGCAATTGCTTGAGCGGATGCGCGACTACTTTGGACTGATGAAGGACTCGGTGAAAAAAGGGCTCCTGATTGACAAGCTGTCGCCCAGCGGACTCTCCGGCGGAGATGCGAGAAAACTGAATGCCTACGCGGATTCCGGGTCGCCGCTCTTCGGCGCGCCGTTCGCAAGAGCCATCGCCTATGGATTTGCCGTGCTCGAAACCAACGCCGCATTCGGGCGCATCGTCGCCACGCCCACGGCGGGATCCGCCGGCATTGTTCCCGCCTGCTTGCTATCTCTTCAGGAAACTCACGGACTCGGCGATGAGGCAGCCGCCCGCGCGCTTTTCACCGCGGCCGGGATCGGGCACATCATCGGTGCCAATGCTTGTTTCTCCGGTGCACAAGGGGGATGCCAGGCCGAAGTCGGCAGCGCCTCCAGCATGGCCGCCGCAGCGATTGTCGAAGCCGTCGGCGGCACGCCGCGCCAAGCTGTGGACGCCGCGGCGTTTGCGCTCATGAATACGCTCGGTCTCGTCTGCGACCCGATCGGCGGTTATGTCGAGGTCCCCTGCGTGAGTCGCAACGGGATGTTTGCCGTGCATTCATTTCTCGCAGCGACCATGGCGCTCGCCAACGCCCGCTGCGTAGTGCCGTTCGATGATGTCGTCATCGCGATGCGCGACATTGGACGACGGATGCCTCGCGCGCTTAAAGAGACCAGCGAAGCGGGTCTCGCTGCCACGCCCACGGGATTGCGCTTTCGTCCCGCACCCCCGCATTCCAGCGCGCCCTGATTAAAACTACTGGCAAAACGGCGCTCGGGGAGGGCGTTGATAACCCTCGTGAAGAACCCAACCCTCAACCTGGAATTTGGGAAGAAATTCTCATGCAACTCCCAGCCAGTTCGCGAAATTTTGTCCGATAGAGGTTGAAATAGGAGGTTTCGTTGTTTCAGTTTTGATATTGATATTGAAACAGTGGGCTTTACTATTTCAGTTATGTCTACAAAGTAGAAATCTCTTCCCGCCGCAGGAATCTGGAGAGATACGGGCAGCGGCTACAAAGCTTTTCATCCCAACCGCCTGCCACCGCCCATCCAATGGTCTTCCCCGTTGGTGCGTGCTTTGTCGGATGCCGACAGGTTACTTGGGAAGCTCGCGGGAGAAGTCCGCCGCTTGCCGAACCCGCATCTTTTGATCCGTCCTTTCGTTCAGCGTGAGGCCGTTTATTCGAGTCGGATCGAGGGAACTCAATCGACTATTATGAACGCTTGCGCGACGTCACCGAGCGAGGCGCATGGGAGGAATGGCTCCAGTATTTTTGCAACGGCGTTGCCCGACAAGCCGAGGACGCCCTGAGCCGTACGAAGCGGATTAACTCCCTTCATGAAAAATGGCGGGCGGAAGCCGCCAGCGATTCCTCCAGCACACCCTCCAAACTCATTGACCTGATTGGATCGAACCCTTACGTGACTCCGCGTGGCGTGCAGGAAAAACTTGGTGTCGCCTACAATACGGCAGCAGCCGGCATCCGACAGCTGGAGCGTCGCGGGATCGTTACAAAGATGGGAGACAACAAACGCGACAGAGTCTTCTGCGCACTGGAAATTCTTTCTATCCTGAAAGAGCCTCCACGACTCGATCCCGATTGAAACCCCGGGGTTTTCCGACGACGCGGCAGGGAATTGGGACGTTCGGCGCGGTTGAGGGAGAAGATGTCCGGGTCTCCGGGGAAATACCAGAAATTTTATGCTAAAAACCGCGAATAAACACGATTAAACACGAATATATTGCAGATATTTAACGAGTTGACTTAAGTGATAGTTCCACCCCACAGGTGAGCGGTCGATTCTTTATCAGTTTCTCATCATTCGCGTTTATTCGCGTCTAATCGCGGTTCCATTTTCCCGTTTAGGGTTCTCGCTCGCGAAGGTATGGCGCATGAGCATCAGTCGATCTTGTTCTCCACTCAGG
>JBBRHN010000395.1:0-1903 GCA_038222685.1 Chthoniobacterales bacterium
CGCGTAATGCGAAGAAGCGTGCAGTCGGAAATCGCCGTGACATGAGCCGAGCGCGGGCCGTCATCAACCAGCGCGATTTCGCCAAAAAAATCACCCGTCTCGAGCTGTGAGAGCTCGATCTCGCGTTCAGCAGATTCCACCGTCACGCGAACAGCGCCTTCAAGCAAGACGTAGAGGCAATGGCCCTCTTCGCCCGCTTGAACGATGCGATTGCCTGCCGGAAACGACAGCGTGTCGCTCAGTTGAAGGAGAGTTTGGAGTTCCTCCTGCCCTAGACCCGCAAACATGCGAAACTTCGCGAGGCGCGGGTCATCGGACTGGAGACTGATTGGATGAGTTGGTGACGATTTTTCCATCGAGCATTGGGATACGGCGCGGAGCCAGGGAGGCCACCGCTTCGCTGTGCGTCACAATAACCAGCACGGCAATTTTTTGGGAAGCAATCTTTAAGAGCGTTTCGCAAACCTTTTCGGCGTTGCCGGAGTCGAGATTGCCAGTGGGTTCATCGGCGAGGAGGATTTTGGGTCGCCCCACAAGCGCACGCGCGATGGCCACGCGCTGCATTTCCCCGCCGCTGAGCTGGTGAGGAAAGTGTCCGCGCCGGTGCTCGAGTCCGACGAGCGCGAGAACGTCGCTGACCCGAATCCGAGCCTTGCCGGATCCCTCGCCTCGCAACAAAAGCGGGAGTTCGACGTTTTCAAAGACCGTCATGGCCGGGAGCAGATTGAAGAACTGAAAAACGATCCCGAGTGTGTTGCGACGGTAGTTGGTCATCGTGCGCTCGTCGGCGTTTTGGAGCGCAATCCCGGCGACTTCGACTTCGCCAGACGAAGGTTTGTCGAGTCCGCCGAGGAGATTGAGCATGGTGCTCTTCCCGCAACCGCTCGGACCGGTGATGGTGGCAAACTCGCCAGGCTCAAGAGTGAGAGAGACCTCGTTCAGCGCGACAACGGAGCCGTAGGCGCGAGTGACATTGTGCATGCGGACGCCGCCGCCAGTGGTCGGTTTCAAATTAAAGATGCGCGAACCAGCCGATCCGCTGCGGCGTGAGGCAGGTGTTAATTTGTTTGACCTCGGTGTAGGCCTCGTAGCCGTAGGTGCCGAGCTCGCGTCCGAACCCGCTCTGCTTATATCCGCCCCACGGCGCCTCGTTAAATGTGGGGTGATACGTGTTGATCCATGTGATACCGGCCCGGAGTCGGCGAATCACGCGCTGCGCACGACTGCCGTCCGATGTGAACACCGCGCCCGCGAGGCCGTAGGGCGTATCGTTGGCAATCCGCACGGCCTCCTCCTCCGTATCGAAAATCTGCACGGCAAGGACAGGGCCAAAAATCTCATCGCGCACGATTTTCATGTTTGGCTCGGTATTGATGAAAACCGTCGGCTGCACAAAATTCCCCGCCGCCCGCGCGTCGTCATAAACGCCGCCACCGCAGAGCAACGTCGCGCCCTCCGCCTGTCCCGCGTCAATCGCGTCCAACACCTTGCGCTGATGCACCCGCGAAATGAGCGGCCCCATTTCCGTTCCCTCAGCGAGCCCATTGCCAACAACGATTCGCCCACAAGCGCTGGAAAGATCAGCGAGAAATTTGTCCGCCACGCTGCGCTCGATCAGCAACCGCGAGCCCGCGCTGCAAACTTCGCCCTGACCCGCAAAAATCCCGAACATCGCGAATTCCAACGCCACGTCCAAATCCGCATCCGCAAAAACAATATTGGGGCTCTTGCCTCCGAGTTCGAGCGAAACGCGTTTGAGATTGCCCGTCGCCGCCATCATGATTTTTCGACCCGTGGCGGTTCCGCCAGTGAACGCAATTTTGTCCACGGCGTCGCTGAATGCCAGAGCCGAACCGACAGGGTCGCCCGCGCCGAGCACAAGCTGTGCAACGCCGGGCGGAAA
>JBBRHN010000396.1:0-1847 GCA_038222685.1 Chthoniobacterales bacterium
AAATCCCAGGCCACCGTCACCGTCACCGGAGACGAATCCACGCTCGCCGCGCGCGGTCGCCACGATCCCTGCGTGCTGCCACGCGCGGTTCCTATGGTGGAGGCCATGACCTCACTCGTGCTGTGCGATCACGCCTTGCGCCAGCGCGGGCTCGATGCGCTCCCACGCTGAGATGCAACTTCACGGATCCCCATTTTGGCAGGCGGCCATCTTCGTCTTCGCCGCTCTCTTTTTGATCTGGGAGCTCTGGTGGGGCTGGCGCCGCGGCGTCATCCGGAGCGCCGTCCACTTCTTCGCGTTCGTTTTTTCGGGAATGGTCGGATTCCTCGCAGGGCAAGTGGTCGCCAGTGTCGTCGGACGCTTTCTTCCCGGCTACGGGATCATCGCCGGCCTTCTCGTCGGCTCCGTTCTGACCCTCGTGATCCTCGCCCTCTCGCTCATCCTCGGCGCCTTGCTTTTCAAACGCACGTCGCAACAACCCTCGAACGCCCTTCGATGGCTCTACGGCGGCGGCGGCGCATTTTTTGGGCTTCTCACCGGCCTCTTCATTCTCTGGGGCGGCATCACCATCATTCGCTCGTTTGGAACCGTCGCCGAGTCCACAATAAAGAGCCACCCGAACTCCCCGCCTCCCGCCATTTCAAGCGCGCTCGTGAAGCTCAAGGAATCCCTCGAACTCGGCCCCGCTGGAAAAGCTGTCGAAGCTGTCGATGTCGTTCCCGCCGAAACCTACGACCTCATCGTTCGTGTCGGCCAACTCAGTTCCAACCAAGAGGCTATCATGCGACTCATGGATTATCCCGGAATGCAGGCCGTCCTGCAAAGCCCGAAAATCGCTGCCCTCGTCAACGACCCCTCCATCGCCGAAGCCGCTCAACAGATGAACATTGTCGCATTGATGCAAAATCCCAAACTCCTCCAAGCCGCCACTGATCCCGAGGTTTCCAAACTCGTCATGGCGTTCGATGTTCAAAAAGCACTCGATTACGCGCTCCCTCCCGCTAAAACTTCTCCCACGCCTCAACCCAAACCATGACTGATTATATCGTCACCATCGGACTCGAAGTTCACGTTCAACTGAAGACCCGCAGCAAAATGTTTTGCTCGTGCGCTGTGGAATACGGTGCCGAGCCCAATACCAACGTCTGCCCCGTCTGCCTCGGCCTGCCGGGCGCGCTCCCCGTGATGAACGAGGAAGCCCTGCGCCTCACCGCCCTCGCCGGACTCATGCTCGGCTGCAAAATCGACCCCGTTTGCAAATTTGACCGGAAGAATTATTTCTATCCGGACATGCCAAAAAACTACCAGATCAGCCAATACGACATGCCGCTTTGTCTCGGCGGCACGGTGCCACTGCACGATCTCGCGTATCCGAAGGACGTCCAAAAAACGATCGCCACGAAAGACAAAAAGCTCCAACTCGTGCGCATCCATCTCGAAGAGGACGTGGCAAAAAGTTTCCACATGGAGACGGCCACCGGCATTGATTTCAACCGCGCAGGAACGCCGCTCATGGAAATCGTCGGCGAACCCGATATCGAATCGCCGGAGGAAGCCTTTGCTTACCTCACCGTGCTCCAGCAACTCATGATCTACGGCGGGATCAGCGATGCGGACATGGAAAAAGGCCAGCTCCGTTGCGACGTGAACATCTCATTGCGTCCTGTCGGCACCGAAACATTCGGCACGAAGATTGAAATCAAAAACCTCAACTCCATCTCCGGCGTGCGCCGCGGCCTCGCCTTTGAGATCGAGCGCCAGGCCGGGATCCTCCGCGGCGGCGGAACCCTCCAGCAAGAGACACGCCGATGGGACGACGTCCGCGGCGAAACAACGCTCATGCGCAT
>JBBRHN010000397.1:0-1846 GCA_038222685.1 Chthoniobacterales bacterium
CCGAGGTGATTGTCTCTACTTTCGGAAGCTTCGACGAGTTCAAGGCCAAGTTTGAAGCCGCCGGTCTGGCGCGCTTCGGCAGCGGCTGGGTCTGGCTCAGCGTCAAACCCGACAAGTCGCTTTGCATCTGCTCGACTCCAAATCAAGACAATCCGCTAATGACCGGCGTTACGGAATGCCCCGGCACGCCTGTGATCGGTTGCGACGTGTGGGAACACGCTTACTACCTGCATTACCAAAACCTCCGCCCCGCCTATCTCAAGGCATGGTGGAACACGGTTTCCTGGGCAGAAGCTTCGAAAAATTACGAAGCAGCGCTCTCGTAGAACTCAATTTCAACCAGAAGCGCCCGGCGAACAACACGCCGGGCGTTTCGTTTTTACCCGCATCACCCATAATGGCCCGTCTCAATTCTAACTACCTCAAACTTAAAGCTGGCTACCTTTTCCCGGAAATAAACCGCCGGGTTAAAGCCTTCACCGATGCCAACCCCGACGGTGCCGCACGCCTCATTCGATGCGGAATCGGCGATGTCACTGAACCGCTCCCCGAGTCCGTCCGCACCGCGATGCACCGCGCGGTGGACGAGATGGGCGTCCGCGAGTCGTTTCATGGTTACGGTCCAGAACAGGGGTATGAGTTTTTGCGAAAGGCCATTGCAGAAAACGACTATCGCGCCAAGGGACTCGACGTCGCCGATGACGAGATT
Source organism: Chthoniobacterales bacterium (assembly GCA_038222685.1). GTDB lineage: Bacteria > Verrucomicrobiota > Verrucomicrobiia > Chthoniobacterales > Terrimicrobiaceae > JBBRHN01. The sequence continues at coordinate 710 of JBBRHN010000397.1, forward strand.
TTTGTTTCCGACGGCTCCAAATGCGACTGCGGCAACATTCTCGACATCTTCGGTCACGACAATCGGATCGCCGTGATGGATCCGGTTTATCCGGTCTATGTCGATACGAACGTGATGGCCGGCCACACCGGCGCAAGTGACGAAAGCGGACTCTACGAGGGGCTCGTTTATCTCGATTGCACGGAGGAAAATGGTTTCGTTCCCTCCGTGCCAACCGAAAAAGTTGACATCGTTTATTTGTGCTATCCGAACAACCCGACCGGAGCAGCCGCAACGCGCGCGCAGCTCACCGCCTGGGTGGAATATGCGCTCGCCAACGAGGCGATCCTGTTGTTCGACGCAGCTTACGAGGCCTACATTCGCGACCCGGACATTCCTCATTCCATCTACGAAATCCCGGGTGCTAGAAAATGCGCGATCGAGTTCCGCAGCTTTTCAAAAAACGGCGGATTCACCGGCGTGCGCTGCGCCTTCACTGTTGTGCCAAAGGAACTTGAATGCCGCACGGGCTCTGGCGAATCGCGTCCTCTCCACCCCTTGTGGAATCGTCGCTTCAGCACAAAATTCAACGGCGTTGGCTACGTCACTCAACGCGCGGCCGAGGCGCTTTATTCGGAATCCGGTAAGTCGGAAGTCGCCGCTTTGGTCGCCCACTACATGGGCAACGCGAGCATCCTTCGCGACGCGGTGGTCGCCTGCGGACTCACGACCTTCGGCGGCACAAACGCTCCCTACATTTGGGTGCGCGGCCCGCTTGGCGTCACTAGTTGGGAAATCTTCGACCGCGTCCTCTCCCAGGCCAACGTCGTCATTACGCCCGGTAGCGGATTCGGTCCGGCTGGCGAGGGCTACTTCCGCATCTCGGCTTTCAATAGCCGCGCCAACGTCGAGGAAGTCGCACGTCGGCTCGCGGCGCTAGACTGGTCGGCATCAAGAACGAGTTAAGCGCCCAAGCTACCAGATTCTCGACGCGCCAAGAATCGAAAGCGGACTGTCTGGCGAAAGGATCGACATGCCGCCTCCGACGGCCTGAGCCGCAAGCAGTCGATCGAAAGGATCGTCGTTCACACGGGGCATCTCGCCGCTCAGGAAAACGTCATTGATGCCCAAAGCGAGATGTTGGATTCCGTGGAAGGC
>JBBRHN010000398.1:0-1836 GCA_038222685.1 Chthoniobacterales bacterium
CGGCGTCACCGCCACAGGCCGACGGCGTGACGACGGGCGAATCGTGCTTTGCAGCGAAGGAATCGACGGCTGCGTCGCGGCGACTCGCGCCAAGGGTTTGAAGCCAAGCGGAGGCTGGGAGGACTATCCGCTGGGCGTCGCCGAAATGCTGGCGCAGGCTGGAGCGGAAGCCGGGGGATTTGACGCGTCGTTCTCGGCAACGCTTCCACCCGGTGCCGGGCTCTCAAGTTCTGCGGCGCTCGAGGTGGCCACGGCCTCGCTCGTGACGAAGCTTTATCCATTTGAAATTTCCCGCCTTGATCTTGCGAAGCTCTGCCGCAAAGCGGAAAACGAGTTCGTCGGAGTGAGTTGCGGGTTGCTCGATCAAGTGTCGTCCATTTTTGGAAAACGCGACCATGTTGTCTTTCTCGATTGCCGCGCAGAGAGCGTGGAGGCGATCCCGTTCCCATCGAACCTTGGCCTCCTGATCGTCCATTCCGGCGTGAAACATGCGCTTACCGGAGGCGAGTATAACGAGCGCCGCGACCAGTGCTTTGAAGCGGCAAAGCGAATGGGCATTCCCGCGCTGCGCGATGTGACGAGCGCGCAGCTCGCCGCGGCCAAGCTCCCGGATCTTGTCAAACGCCGCGCTGCTCACATTGTCGGCGAAAACGAACGCGTGTTCGAAGCACTCGAACATTTGAAAAACGGACGCGGGGCAGAGTTCGGTCGTTTGATGACCGCGTCGCACAAGAGCTCGATGACGAATTTCGAAAACAGCACGCCCGAGCTCGACGCGCTTGTTGTGATCGCCACGAATATGCCCGGTTGCCACGGTGCCCGGCTTACGGGAGGCGGATTCGGCGGTGCCATCGTCGCACTGGTCGAGGCTGACTCCACAGATGCACTTGGCGTCGAAATCGTCGCTGCCTACAAAAAAGAAACAGGACACACCGGCGTCGCATATCCCTGTTATGCCAGCGACGGCGCCTTGCCTGAGGACTGATCGTTCACAAATTTGGAAACGCTTTTTCTCATAGCTGGCGGCGGTGACTACCCGCGTCTCGTCATCGACGGAGCGCGCGCTGCGGGCGTTGAAACAATTGCGTTAGCGGTCTTTGAAGGAGAGACCTCACCCGACCTCGCGGAGCGCGCGGACGCGGTTTTCCCCATGCGCGTCGGGCAGCTCGGCAAGCTCATTGATGCCGCCAAAAACTCAGGTGCCCGCCACGCGCTGATGGCAGGCCAGATCGCCCCGAGCAACCTATTCAACCTCCGTCCCGACGTGCGCGCACTGCTTATTCTAGCGAAGCTCAAAGAACGAAATGCCGAGACGCTATTCGGTGCCGTTGCCATGGAACTCGCCAACGTAGGAGTCGAGCTCCTCCCAGCCACCACCTTTCTCGACGAGCACATTGCCGGGGTCGGCCATCTCGCCGGGCCGCGCCTCAAACCCCGCGCCATTGCCGACGTCGAGTTCGGATTTCGCATAGCAAAGGAAACCAGCCGCCTCGATATCGGGCAGACCGTCGTCGTGAAAAACGGCACCGTCCTCGCCGTTGAAGCCTTCGAGGGCACGAACGAAACACTCAAGCGCGGAGGCGCACTCGGACGCGGCGGAGCAACGATGGTCAAAGTCTCCAAACCCGCTCAGGATCTGCGCTTTGACGTTCCGGTGGTCGGCACAAAAACCCTCGAAGCTGCTGCCTCTGCCGGCATTCGCACGATTGGCGTGGAGGCCGGAAAAACCATCCTCCTGGACCGTGCCAAGGTTACCGCCCTCGCCGACTCACTCTCGATTTCACTTTTTGGACTATGAAAAAAATTCGCACAGGCGTCGTCGGCGTCGGCCACATG
>JBBRHN010000399.1:0-1811 GCA_038222685.1 Chthoniobacterales bacterium
CGGCGATCAGCAATGTGTGACCGATATGCGCGAAGAGTTCGACATCCGCCGTCAATACATGTGCGAACGGCTCGGCAGCATCTCAGGAGTCAAAGCCGTCACGCCGCTTGGCGCGTTTTACGTGCTCGCGAACATCAGCGCGCTCGGCCTCAAGTCGCAGAATTTTGCAGACCGCCTCTTGAGCAAAGCCAACGTCGCGCTCGTTCCGGGCATCGCATTTGGCGACGACCGCACCATCCGTCTCAGCTACGCCACCAGCTTGGACATTATTAAGAACGGCCTCGATCGCATCGAGGAGTTCTGCAAAACCGTCTAACGCCAAGTCCGCACGATGGCGAATCCCTACGAATCGGAACGCCTCGTCGCGGAGTATCTCTGCTTTCACTACCCCGCCGCCGAGGAGTTCCCGCTCCCGGCGGAGGCGTTGGATTTCCCTAAGCGGCTCGTTGACGAACTCGCGGATTTTTCCGCGCCTGTGCATCGCGCGCTCGATGTCGGGTGCGCCGTCGGACGCTCATCGTTCGAACTCGCCCGGTCGGTGCCGGAGGTTGTGGGAATCGACTTTTCGGCGGCTTTCATCGCTGCCTCGGACCAACTCCGCGACGCGGGAGAGAAATCCTGCGAGATCGCGCTCGAGGGCGACCAAACGATGGAATTTGTTGCCCGTGTGCCGGTGGAAATTGATCGCGGCCGGGCTTCGTTCGAAGTCGGCGACGCGACAGACTTGCGTGCGGATTTAGGATCATTTGATCTCGTGCTCGCTGCGAACTTGATTTGCCGCCTGCCCGAGCCACTGAAATTTCTCAATCGACTGCCGGGCTTGGTTTCATCGGGTGGTCAGCTTCTCCTTACGACGCCGTTTTCCTGGCTGCGGGAATATACTCCGGAGCACCACTGGCTCGGCGGGCGCAGCGGCGGGCCGCGCGGGTGGGAGGCTTTGCAGTCGGTGCTCGCGCCGGACTTTGAACTCGAAGCGCAGAAAAATCTTCCCTTCCTCATTCGCGAACATTCACGAAAATTCCAATATGGCATTTCCCTCGGATCCCGCTGGCGCCGGCGTTGACTGGGAAGCCCGCTACGTCGCGGGCGACACCCCATGGGACAAAGGCCGTCCTCACCCAGGCCTCGTCTCCTGGCTGCGGAGCCATCCGCTCGAGGGCCGGATTCTCGTCCCCGGTTGCGGTGCCGGACACGATGTGCGCGCCCTGTCTCGGAATCCGCAGGCCAGCGTGCTGGGGTTCGATCTTGCGCCTTCGGCGATTCGTGCGGCGGAGGCGTTTCCGAGCGTCGGAAGCGAGGCTTACCGGCTCGGGGATTTTCTTCAAGGCGAGGCGGGCGGCGGGTTTGACGGGCTGTTTGAGCACACGTGTTTCTGCGCGATTGACCCCTCGCGCCGCGCGGACTACGCCCGGGTTGCTGCCGCCGCTGTTGTTTCCGGCGGTTGGTTTCTGGCGATTTTTTATCAGGATCCCGGCCACGAGTCCGGCCCGCCATTCGGCTGCACTGTGGAGGAACTGGACGCGCTCTTCGGGGAGGCGTTTGAATTGGTGGAATCCGCCGGGGGATTTGAGACCTTTGACGGTCGCGAGGGGCGCGAACTGCTGCGCCTTTTTCGGAGGAAATAGTGAGCCATTCAAACCGGGGCGGTTTTTCCGGTTTTACTTTTCGCGGATTCCGCCTTTGATGAGCGGTTCGCCCAACGAAAATGTTCAACTGGATACTCAAAAAAATCATCGGCTCGAAAAACCAACGCGAAGTGCGTCGGTTGCAGCCATCCGTACGTCGCATCAACGAGATTGAAGCCGGCCTCA
>JBBRHN010000400.1:0-1780 GCA_038222685.1 Chthoniobacterales bacterium
GCATGGGACGAGGCCCGTCAAATGCAACGCGGCTACGGGATCCGCTGGCGTCCCCTCCGCGACGCGCTTTGGATGAGGCTCGGCGGCAGCCAATATTACCGGTTCAAGCGTGCAATCTTCGCGGCGATGGCAAGGAGGCGCGTTTCGTGAAACCCCGACTGCTGGTCATCGAACTCCACCATCTCGGCGACGCGGTGCTGGCGCTGCCATTTCTGCGCGCGGCGGCGCGGGAGTTCGAGATTTCCGTGCTTTGCCGTCCTTCCGTGGCTCAGGTTTTTCGTGCGGCGTCGGGCGATTGGACTGTCCTCGCGCCGGAAGGAGGCTGGCTTGCACGGAAACGGGTTTTGCCTGAACTCGGGCAGGGCGATGTTGCCGTTTGCGCATGGCCGGATCCAAGGGCTCAGAGATTGATGCGGAACTCCGGTGCGGGCCGGCGCATTGGGTTTGCGGTCACAGAGCGCAATTTCTATGGCGTCGCACGGGCGTGGAGAAAACGACGCCTCATTCTCGGGAAGGCGACGAAGTTTGTCTGGGAGCTCAACGGGAGTCTCTTGACCGATTCGCTCGACCGCTCGGCCTCCGACCAGAAACATCTCGAAAACTGGGCGCAGATCGCGCGGAAGCTTTCGTTCGAGCCGGATTACACTTTTCCGTGGATAACGATTGAGAGCCTCCCCGCCGGCGTCGCTGAGTTCGTCACGAAAGCCCGCGCGGAGCAACGTCCGCTTTGTGCAGTTCATACCGGGGGCCGGTTGCCGACGAAGCGATGGCCGCTTGCGCGCTTTCAGGCTTTGCTCGACGGTTTTTTTCCAGAGAACCGCGTTGCGGTGATCGTCGTCGCTGCGCCGAATGAGGAAGCCGCGATTCCCCGCGACGAATGGCAGGTTACTTTTACGACAGAGAGCTTGGGCGCGCTGTGCGCGGTTTTTTCGACTGTCGATGCGGTCCTCTGCAACGATTCCTTTGCCTCTCATGTCGCGGCGGCGATGGGGCGGAAGGTCGTTACGATTTTCGGCTCGGGCGATCCGGCATGGTTCGCGCCCTACCAAAACGAGGCCCACGTGGTCGCGTCCACGGCGTGCCCGTTTCGACCGTGCGTCGATCGCTGCGAGCAACCGTCAATCCTATGTCTGGAAACTCTTTCGAATGATTTAGTGGAAAAATCTCTGAAGGCTGTGATATTCCCTGCCGACGCCCGAGGGCTCTCATCCATCTCTCCACAGTGAACACTCTCTCGAACCAGTCCCCGCGCCCCGCCGACTTCGCACTCTTTGGCATTGTTTCCGCCATCGTCATCGGGTTGTTGTATGGGCTTAATCCGTATGCCCACGGCTACGGCTCGGAACTCGTGACGGTCTTTCATTTCATGCGGGTCGTCTGGACGGGTGGCGAGGATTGGGAGCATTGCTTTCTTGTCCCGTTTGCGATTGGAGCGATGATTTATTTCGAGAGGCACAATTTGCCGAAAACTCCTTTTGAGAACTCGCGCGCCGGGTTCGCAATGCTCGCGTTCGGGCTTTTTGTCTATTGGGTGGGATACCGAGCCGACAACATCTACATCGCCTACGCGAGCCTCCAGTTGGTCGTGGGCGGACTGGTTTTTTGGATGATGGGTTGGACGTGGGCGAAGGCACTTTTCATACCGTGGGCGTTTATGGTCTTCCTGTTTCCGCTCGTCTTCCTCGATAATCTGGTTGCATTTCCCCTGCGCATGGTGATGTCCGAAGCCAGCGTGCACGTGCTAAACTTCCTGGGCATCGCGTCGGTCAAAAGCGGCACG
>JBBRHN010000401.1:0-1769 GCA_038222685.1 Chthoniobacterales bacterium
TTGACAAACGCGGCGACGCGCGCAGGGTCGGGGTCGTAAACGTAGCGGAGTTCGGCGCCGGCTTCGACGAGGCCGTTACATTGACCATAGATGTGGCCGTGGTCGAGGTGTGTGGCGGCGACGACAAACTCTCCAGGTTTGACGACGGGCGAGGGTTTGCCTTTCGGCGCGTAGGTCATTCCATCTTTCATTGATTAAGCCTTTCCAAAGGAATTCGTCATGTCCCGTTCACCGACGGGAAGATCGATGGTTTTTTTCACAAACTTCGACTTAGCCGCGCGTTCTTTCAAAGCGGTCTCGTAAACTGCGGCATCGAGCGGCAGCGTGGCCGCACGGCCTGTCCATGCGGAATACAACATCGCGTTCGCAAGCTCGACGGAATGGATTCCGTCCGCGGCCGGGGCGATGAGCGGTGTCCCATCGAGAATCGCATCGGCGAAATTATTGATGATCCCATTGTGCTGTTCACCAAATCCCGAGAGGGGGATTTCGACATTCCAAGTTGCCGGGATTTCCCATTTCTTTGGAGTCGTGCGACAAAATTCGCCGACTTCCTGCTCAGTGCGTGTCCATCGAATGTCACCGCCTTCGACGACGAGGCGACCGCGGTCGCAGGCGACTTCAAGGCGATTCGTGCCGGGTGCCTCGCCGGTCGATGCGATGAACGTGGCTGTCGAACCATTCGGATACTCAAGGATCGCCGTCACGTCGTCTTCGACTTCGATGTCGTGGTAACGCCCGAAGCGGCACACAGCGGTGACCTTTTCAGGCATCCCGAACATCCACTGGAAGAGATCAAGATTGTGCGGGCATTGATTAAGTAAAACCCCGCCGCCCTCACCCTCCCACGTCGCGCGCCATCCGCCCGACGAATAGTAGGCCTGCGTGCGAAACCAGTTCGTAATCGTCCACTGCACGCGCTGGATTTTTCCCAATTCCCCGTTGGCGATCAGCTCGCGCACCTTGGTGTAGTGCGGATCCGTGCGCTGGTTAAACATCGCGGCAAAAACCTGCCCGGGATTTTTGTGCGCGGCAATGAGTCGCTGGCAATCGGCGACATGCACCGAGATGGGCTTTTCAATAAGAACGTGGAGCCCGGCTTGGAGGGCCGCAATGCCGAGCGCGGTGTGTGCGAAGTGGGGTGTCGCGATGAGCACGGCATCCACTTCGCCAGAGGTAATCATTTCCTGCGCATCCGCAAATTTGCGCGGTGCTTCGACGCCGGCGAGGATCTCCGAATCGCCGTCGGCAATCGCCGCCAACTCGACGCGCGGACATTTTCCCGCACGGATTTGATCCGCGTGGACTTTGCCCATGCTTCCGACACCAATGACTCCGAGGCGAACTGTTTTCATGCTTTTTGGTTTCTTTCCAACACGTGTTAGGTAAGTTTGTGGGATGAGTCAAACGAAATCTCGACCGATCCGCTCAACCGGGGATCTCGCCCGCGTGTTGGGACTCTCGCGTTGGACGGTATCGCGGGCATTGAACGGGCACGCGGACATTGGAGCGGAGACGGCTGAGCGGGTGAGACGCGAGGCGGAGCGGCTTGGATTTGCGCCGAGCCTCATTGGGCGGAGCTTGAGGAGCGGGACGACCGATCTCATTGGCGTGAGCCTGCCGGACTTAGAGGATTTTTATCTGACGGGAAAAGTGAAGCTATTGCAGGAATGCCTGGCAGCGGGCGGGTGGCGTGTCGTCATGCAAATGGGAGCCGGCGAGGCCGATGAGCGGGCGGCGCACGCGACCTTTGCGTCGATGCGGTGTGC
>JBBRHN010000402.1:0-1750 GCA_038222685.1 Chthoniobacterales bacterium
GATTTTTTCAATGACGCATCTCAAACCGGCTTTTCCCGCGATTCCCAGGCTCCTCCTCGCCTTGACTCTCGCTGCGTCGGCACTCTGCGCGCCAGCCGTCTTCGCCCAGCAGCAGATCGTCCCCAAGCCAGTGACCAAGCAGAAAAAGGCTTCCGAACTGATCAAGAAACAAGATCCGCCGAAGGTGATTCCCCGCGTGCTCGAACAGGCCACGCCGGAAAATGTCACCGTCCTCATCTCGCTCTCAAAGCAACGAGCGTTCCTGAAAGTTGGTGACGAAATCGCCATCGACACACCGGTCTCCACGGGCAAGCGCGCCGGAATGACCCCGACCGGAATGTTTCCCATCGTTCAAAAAAATGCCAACCACCGCTCGAATCTTTACGGCGATTTCGTCAATAAAAAAGGCCAAGTTGTCCGCAGCGGCGTGAGCACGAGAATCGATTCCGCACCGAGCGGCACGACCTACCGAGGCGCGCTGATGAAGTGGTTTATGCGATTCGGCGATCTCGAAACCAAGGGCCACCGAGCCGAGGGCATGCACACGGGAATCCTCCCAGGCTACCCCGCCTCCCACGGCTGCATCCGCCTCCCTGACGACATCGCGCGCATGTTTTTCGAAAAAGTGGTACTCGGAACAGTCGTCACCGTCGAGCCCTAGCCGAAGCAAAAAACCGTCTCGATCTCGACATCGAGTTCCGAGCGGCAGATTTCGGCCCGGAGGAACGTCAGCTTACCGCATCCGCGTTTCCAATTTTTCCGCAATAGCGATTGCACGGCCGTAAGGTCATCAGCGCGCCGGAGGTAAACATTCATCTCCTGCACCTCGCCCGCACAGCCAGGAGCTGCCTCGTCGAGGACTCGCTCTAAGTTTTCGAGGGTTACTCCCACCTGCGCAGCCAGATTGCCTCTCGCGACCGTTTCGTGGCCGCGGATACTCGATGTGCCAGCGACATACACGCGTCGGCCCGTGACCGTCGCCCGCGAAAAGGACGGCGGACGCGGACCGTGGATCTCCGGGTAGGCGTAGGCGGGAACTTGATCTGGATTCTCGACATGGCGGGGCGGCGTTTTGCCCCCTACGAACCACGCCACGAGCGATTCGCCCCCGGTTCCGACCGCAGACGCCGCCGGCATGAAGGGCACGGAGTTTTCTCCAAAATGCTCCCGAAATGCCTCGTGCCGACCGAGACAAAACGCGCGGTAGTTTTCAAAGCCTCCGACCTCGCGATTGATGGCCGGCACGAAATTCCAAATGCGGTAAAGATGCCATCCGCTGGTCCCAAGAAAAAGATCGCGATACACATCCGCCGCCGTCTCGGCGAGCCCGCTTACAGGAGCCTCGACGCAACCGAAAATCCCAGTCTCCGTCTCGACCATTCGCCATCGCCCTCGCTGCATGACCGTCCCCGACACCGCGAACCCAACCGCCTCGCCCGACAAAACCGGAACGCCGCTGGAAACCGCGTTTGAAACCTCACCCAGTCGAACCGACCAGAGAGCACCTTGCTCCAACTCTGCCATCAGTGTGCCCTAGAACAAGCTCGGTTGAGCGTCCGTTCGCGTCTTTTCGACCGGGGCCTTGCGAACGACAGGCTTTGCTTCCACAAAGGCCTTCGCTGGCTCTGGAGCGACCACAGTCGGCGGCGGTGCTGCGGGCACTTTTGCATTCTCCCGCACCCTCCTGACCAACTCCTCGGCGTCCATCGTTTGCGCAAGCTCCGCAATTTGCAAAAATGCCCCCACCATT
>JBBRHN010000403.1:0-1740 GCA_038222685.1 Chthoniobacterales bacterium
CGTGATCTACAAAGGTCCGTTCAAGGAGGTCCTCGACGACGACGGGCACAGAATGGAACGCGGACGCCGCTACGCCGTTTGCGACAAAACGTATAACCTCTATCGCAAAGCACCGTATGCTGCAGCGTTTGAGTTCATCGAACCGCTCTCGTCGATTCCGCTGGAGTCCGCTGCCCCGTTCGACTGCACTCGCACAAGCCTGCGTCATCCGCGCGAGACCAAGGGCATGGAGTATTCGGCGACGACGGATGCTTCGCAGTGTTGCGACGGCGGATCTTGCTGTTAGAACGTCGTTCGCATGAACGAAGAAAAAGACCTCGCCCGCCTCGTCGAGGACGTTGCCGCCACGTCACACGCCGTTGGCACGACGCGCACGCCGAAGTTCGACTGGGTGCTCGGCGAGTTTCTCGGCACGTTCATCATGGTCTTCTTCGGATGTGGTGCTGTCGCAGCAGCCGTTTTGCTTGGGGCGCAGGTTGGCGTGTTTCAGGTGGCGATCGTCTGGGGGCTGGCGATTGCGACAGCGATTTATCTTACGGGCTCGTTGAGCGGCGCGCACCTCAATCCCGCCGTGACTCTTGCCATGGCGATCTGGTCGGATTTCCCGAAGGCCCGCGTGCTGCCGCACATAGGGTTGCAATTGCTCGGCGCGTTTGTCGCGAGCGCTGTGCTTTTTGGAATTTTCGCCGACAGCATTAGGGTTTACGAAAACGCCCACGGCATCGTGCGCGGTGCGCCCGGGAGCGAGGCCACGGCGATGATCTTTGGTGAGTTTTTTCCCAACCCCGGCGGGAAACCCCTCGACGCCGCCGCGCGCGAAAAAATGTCCGAGCCGCGTGCAATTTTCGCGGAGGTGGTCGCGACGGCACTTCTCGTGATCGTGATTTTCGGAGTCACTGATGATCGAAACAAGACGCGCCCGCAACTCCTGACCCCGCTCGCGATCGGGCTCACCGTGACGCTCCTCATCTCACTCATCGGACCTCTTACGATGGCGTGCATGAACCCCGCCCGCGATCTCGGGCCGCGTCTATTTTCGAGCTTGGCCGGTTGGGGTACGGTTCCGTTCACGGCCAATGGCCTCGGGTGGCTCACTGTTTACATCCTTGCACCGCTTCTTGGTGGCGTCTTGGGCGGAGCGTTTTATCGTTTTGCGCTGCGGCCTGCCTATCGATTGTCATGACCTCGTTCGCTTCCACATTAGCCGGGCTTGGGCTGTCGCTGCGCCGCTCGCAAACGGAAATTCTTCAGATCAATGTCGGCAAGCTTTGCAATCTCACGTGCACGCACTGCCACGTCAACGCCGGGCCGAAACGCCGCGAAATCATGACGCGTGAGACAGTGGATCGCATCCTCTCGTGGCTCGCGGCGACAGACATTCCGACCGTCGATCTTACCGGTGGCGCACCTGAGATGTTACCGGATTTCCGGCACCTCATCACACGCCTTCGCCAGCTCGACCGCCGAATTATCGACCGCTGCAACCTCACGATTTTGCTCGAGCCCGGCTACGAAGATGTCGCGGAGTTCCTCGCCGCGAATCAAGTTGAAATCGTCGCTTCGATGCCGTGTTACTCGCCCGAGAACGTCAACGCTCAGCGCGGTGACGGCGTGTTTGACGCCAGCATCAAAGCACTCCAACAACTTAACGCCCTGGGCTACGGAACGCGGCTCCCGCTGGACCTTGTTTACAATCCCCTCGGCGCGAACCTTCCCGGCCCCCAAGCGGAACTCGAAGCC
>JBBRHN010000404.1:0-1737 GCA_038222685.1 Chthoniobacterales bacterium
TCGCCGCGGCAGCGATTGATCGTCTGCGCCTGACCGAGGATCGCATTCATGCAATGGCCGATGGCGTGCGTCAGGTCGCCGGTCTGCCTGACCCTGTCGGCGAGGTGCTCCGCGAATGGACTCAGCCCAACGGCATTCAGATTACGAAAATCCGCACACCGATTGGCGTTGTGGGGATTATCTATGAGTCGCGGCCGAACGTGACGAGCGACGCCGCCGTGCTCTGCCTGAAGACCGGCAACGCCGTCATCCTCCGCGGCGGTTCGGAGGCGCTCGCTTCGAACCTGGCGATTGCCGCAGCGCTGCAAGCGGGCGGCGCGCGCGTCGGGCTGCCCGACGGAGCCGTTCAGCTCATCCCGAGCAAAGACCGCGAAGCCGTTCGCATCATGGCGCAGATGGATCAATTCATGGACGTCATCATTCCTCGCGGCGGCCATGGGTTGATCGAAGCCGTCGTCTCCCACGCTCGTATGCCGGTGATCAAACACTACGACGGCATTTGCTCCGTTTACGTGGATCGCGCGGCGGATGTCGTCATGGCCTGCAACATTGTCATTAATGCGAAGTGCCAACGTCCGGGCGTTTGCAATGCGATTGAGACATTGCTCGTGCACCGCGAGGTCGCCGAAGAATTTCTCCGCGAGGCCGCGCCAGCTCTGGCCGCACACCGCGTCGAACTCCGCGTCGATCCCGCGTCGCACGACCTACTCACCACGCTTAACTATCAACCTCTCGTAGCCGCGCAAGAAGCCGACTGGCGCACGGAGTTCCTCGACCTCATCCTCGCCGTGCGCCTTGTCGCAGACCCTGACGAAGCAACGGCGCACATCAACGCGTGTGGCTCTCATCACAGTGATGCCATCATTACGGGCGATGCCGCGACGGCGGAAAAATTTCTCGCCGATGTCGATTCAGCGACTGTTTACTGGAATGCCTCAACGCGTTTCACCGACGGCGGCGAGTTCGGGTTTGGTGCGGAAATCGGAATTAGCACGGATAAACTCCATGCCCGCGGTCCGATGGGACTTGAGGAATTGACGTCATACAAATATCTCATTCGCGGGAGCGGTCAGGTGCGATGAAAACCCTCCGCGTCCACTACGACGGCCGCGTGCAAGGTGTCGGATTTCGATGGACGGTGAAAAACCTCGCGAAGGAATTCGATGTCACCGGCACGGTTTCCAACCTTCCCGACGGGCGCGTGGAACTTCTCATTCAAGGCGAGACCGATGAGTTTTTGGAAGCCATCCGCACCAGTGCGCTCGCCGGGCACATAACGGCCGAAGTCGCAGAGTCAGTTGATTCCGCACCGAAAATGCGCCAGTTTCAAATCATCCCATGAGCACCCCAGCCGTCGAAATCGAGAACCTTACAAAAATCTACCCTGTCCCGTTGCGGCGTCAGCGCGTAGTTGCCGTGCAAAAGTTGGCGCTGACCGTCCAGCCCGGTGAAGTTTATGGGCTCCTTGGCCCCAATGGTTCAGGCAAGAGCACGACGCTCAAAGTTCTCCTCGGCCTTGTCACCCCGACGCACGGGAAGGCCTCCATTTTTGGACGCGACAGCCGCGAATACCAGAGCCGCGCGGAAGTCGGGTTTCTTCCCGAGAATCCCTATTTCTACAAATTTCTCACTGCCGAAGAAACCCTCCGTTTTTACGGTAAAATCTGCGGTCTTGTCGGCAAAACACTCGATGACCGCATAGGCGACCTCATCGATCTTGTTGGCCTCGCCGAAGCG
>JBBRHN010000405.1:0-1724 GCA_038222685.1 Chthoniobacterales bacterium
CTGGCTTTGCGCGAAGAATTCGGAAAGGCATTTGCCGAGGCGGACCACGTGTTTGTCGCGGACGTGTATGCCGCCAGCGAAAAACCGTTGCCGGGTGTTTCCGGACAGACGATTGTCGATGCGCTCGTTGAGAACGGCCACCCGTCAGCGGCGCATGTTCCCGAAGTTTCGCTCATGCACAAGGCAGCCGCTGCGATCATCGAACCGGGCGATCTTGTTCTGAGTCTCGGAGCGGGCAACATCCACGAAGCGGGGACACGACTGGCCGAGGATCTCGCTCTCCGGCAAAAGCTGCTGGAGCAAATGGGCCCCGGTCGCATTCGCCTCTACGAGTCGCTCTCCAAACACACAACCATGCGCATCGGCGGGCCGGCTCAGTTTTGGGCGGAGCCTGAGACGGAGGAGGGCTTTGCGGATTTGGTCAAATACTGCTTCGACGCAGAGGTGCCGTTTATGGTCATGGGACGCGGGTCGAATTTGCTCGTGCGCGATGGTGGCATCCCCGGCGTAGTCGCGCATCTCGCACGCGGTGAGTTCCAGCGCCATAAAGTCGATGGTTTGGAAATCTCAGCCGGAGTCGGCGTGAAGCTCAAGCAACTGAGCGCCCTTGCGCGCGGAGCCAACATCGGCGGCTTCGAGTGGATGGAGGGCATCCCTGGCAATCTGGGCGGCGGACTCCGCATGAACGCAGGCGCAATGGGCGTGCAGACACTCGAACAGGTCGTTCGCGTGAAGTTCTGCGACCAGGATGGCAATATGTTCACTCGCACGCCGGAGGAATTCGAAGTCCACTATCGGAGCGTGCCGATGCTGCGTGAAAACTACGCTCTCTCCGCCGTGCTGAAGGGCGTGCCTTCAGAGCGTGCGGCCATTGACGAAACGATTGCACGCTCGGTTGCCAAGCGCCGCGAGACGCAACCGGTGGCCTCGAGTGCCGGGTGTATTTTCAAGAACCCCGCGTCGATCCCGGCCGGGCGGCTTGTCGAAGAACTCGGCTTCAAAAACTTTGCCGTCGGACGCGCGCGCGTCTCCGATATCCACGGAAATTTTATCGTCAACGACGGCGGCGCTACTGCCAGCGATGTGCTGACGTTGATCGAGGAAATTCGCGCCGCTGCCGACCGGCAGCGTGGAATCGCGCTCGAAACCGAAGTGCAAATTGTCGGAGTGGAAGCATGAAAAACGATTTTACGAATCTCTTAAACGCGATGCCCGTCGCGCTGTTGATGGGTGGCCCCGGCAAGGAGCGCGAGGTTTCGCTGCGATCGGGAGCTGCTGTGGCTCGCGCGCTCCGGAGTCGCGGTGCGGTTGTCACGGAGATGGATGTGCGGGGCAGTGACTTTGCATTGCCCGAGGGAACAGCGCTCGCGTTCAACATGATCCACGGAACTTTTGGCGAGGACGGAGAGCTTCAGGCAATCCTCGATGCGCGCGGCGTGCCCTACACAGGCGAAGGTGCCAGCGCGAGCCGCCTCGCATTTGATAAAATCGAAACCAAAATCTGCTTCGCCCAGGCCGGCGTGCCAACATCGGCTTGGAAAATTCTTTCGCCCGGAGAATCACCACGCCTCTCATTTCCGTGTGTGATCAAGGCGCCGCGTCAGGGGTCAAGTGTCGGTGTCCATATCGTTCGCAGCTCCGGAGAAGTGGATGCCGCGCTGGAGGATTGTTTTCAATATGGCAACCGCGTGCTGGTGGAGGATTTTTTTACCGGACGCGAGTTG
>JBBRHN010000406.1:0-1714 GCA_038222685.1 Chthoniobacterales bacterium
GATCTCGATTCTCGGCGTCACGCTCGGGATTATGGTATTGATACTCGTCATCTCAGTGATGACCGGATTCGAACAGGAACTCCGCAAGAAAGTCATCGGCTTCGACGCGCATGTCATTGTGACGAACTCCAATGTGATGGAGGAGTGGAACGCCACAACCGACCTCGTCAAAAAACAACCCCTCGTCACAGCCGTTGCGCCGTTTGTTCAAGGCCCGGTCATCGTGGAATTTCAAAACCGCCGCCTTGCCCCAAAAATCCGCGGCATCATCCCCGAGCTCGAGGAAAAAGTCGTCAGTGTCAAAGAATACATCATCGCAGGCACCTACGATCTAGAGGGCGACAAAGCGATCCTTGGCTCGGAACTTGCCCGCACGCTTGGCGCAGGCGTCGGCGACAAAATCACGATTTTTTCGCCCGGCAACCTCACGCAGATTCTTGCCGAACTTGACCGCATTGAGCAGGAAGGCGGCGACGCCACAAAGGCCTCCGAACTCAAGCAGATGATCCTTCCGACCGAAGTCGAAGTCTCGGGTATTTTTGAAAGTGGACGCTACCTCTACGACAGCGAGTTTCTCATCGTCCCGCTCCACATCGGGCAGGAGCTTTACAACCTTGGAGGGGCCGTCCATGGGCTCGCCATAAAAACCAAAGACCCCTACCTCGCGCAAGAAGTCCGCGACGGGCTCAACGCCCAGCTCGAGCCTCCGCTGAGCGCACTCACGTGGATCGACCTCAATAAGCAAATTTTCGACGCCATCCGCATGGAGCGAAATGTGATGTTTTTCCTCCTCATGTTCATCGTTCTGGTCGCCGCATTCGGCATCATGAACACGCTCATTACGGTGACCGTGCAAAAAACCCGCGAGATCGGCGTGATGAAAGCCCTCGGAGCACAGACGCACCAGATCATTGGCGTTTTCCTCGCCCAAGGAATGGTCGTCGGCGTCTTCGGCACCATCACCGGCCTCGGCCTCGGCATTCTCACGGTTCAATACCGCAACGAATTCCGCCAGTGGCTCGCCGAAGTTCTAAGCATCGAAGTCTTCTCGCCCTCCGTGTATCAATTCAGCGAAATTCCAGCGCAAATCATCCCCTCCGATGTCGCCGTCATCTGTATTAGCGCGTTCTTGATCTGTTCGCTCGCTGCCCTCATCCCCGCATGGTTCGCCGCCCGCCTCGATCCGGTGAAGGCCCTGCGCTACGATTAGGCGCCCGCGCAGGGGAGAAGTTTTTGCCAGTTGCAGTTGACTCGCGCCGAATCGCGGAGATTCTTTCCGCCGTATGATGAATGATGCATTTTTAATCGTTGCCGGATTGGTGCTGCTTTATCTCGGAGCCGAGGGGCTTGTGCGAGGCAGTTCCGCGGTCGCGTTAAAGCTCGGGTTGAGCCCGTTGGTCGTTGGCCTGACCGTGGTCGCTTACGGCACGAGTATGCCCGAGCTTGTCGTCAGCGTGAAGTCCGCACTTGCCGGGCAAAGCGGCATCGCGGTTGGCAACGTCGTCGGCTCCAATATTTTCAACGTCGGGGTAATCCTCGCCATCGCGGCGATCATTTGTCCAATCAAGGTCAACTTCCAGCTCGTGAAGATCGACGTGCCCATCATGATCGGTGTCACGCTCTTGATGCTGTTCTTTTTCCGCGACGGGGCACTCGCGAAATGGGAGGCCGGCGTTTTGTTTACGGGCATCATCATTTACACGGTCGGAAGCAT
>JBBRHN010000407.1:0-1698 GCA_038222685.1 Chthoniobacterales bacterium
CGCAAGATACCCGCTCGGTATCGAACCAAGGAGATATCCCACCACAGCTGCCAAGAGAAACGCCGTCACCACGGAGCAATGTCCAGAGCCGCACCCGCCCTCAAGAAAAATCCTCGAAAATTTTTGCGCTCAACCGAACGCGTATCATGGTTGCGTTTCATCTTCCGACTGGAAATCCGTCAACTCCGCCTTACCCTCTCCGCGAACCATGGAAGCTCCGACGGGAATTGTTACTTTTCTTTTTACCGACATCGAGGGCAGTTCGCGCCTTTGGGAACGCTACCCCGTCGACATGGGGCCCGCCCTCGCCCGCCACGACGCCATCATGCGCTCCGCGATTGAGAGCACGCACGGTCTTGTCTTCAAGACGGTCGGCGATGCCTTCTGCGCGGCATTTCCCAGTCCCGCACAAGCCATCGAAGCATCGATCTCAGCCCAACACACGCTGTTTACCGAAAACTGGGGCGCAACAGGCCCGCTCCGCGTTCGCATGGGTTTGCACACCGGCCCCGCTGAATACCGCGGCAATGATTACTTCGGAGGCACGCTCAACCGCGTCGCCCGCATTTGCGCCGCAGGTCACGGCGGACAAATCCTCGTTTCGGAATCTCTCTCCAACATGATCGACGGCACGCGCGAGGGACTGGCCGTTAAATCCCTCGGCGATTTTCGCCTCCGCAATCTCAACCGCGTGGAGAAGATTTTCCAAGTCAACCTGCCAGAGCTTCCGCACGACTTCCCGCCCCTGCGCTCGCAGCAAAACCTCCCGCACAATCTCCCGATTCCCGCGACCAGCTTTGTCGGTCGCGAGGAGGAAATGGAAGAGGTCAAACAACTCGTCGGCCATCACCGCATCCTCACCCTGCTCGGCACCGGCGGCACTGGAAAAACGCGCCTCGCTGTCGAGGTCGGGCGCGAGCTTTTGGAGTCTTATCCCGACGGCGTCTGGCTCGTCGAACTCGCCGCTCTCGACGAGGATTCCAGCGTGCCCGACGCCATCGCCGCCGCTCTTGGCGTGCGGGAAGAAACGGGAAGGACGATGCGTCAGAGCCTGCTCTCGTTCATCTGCAAACGCGAACTTCTCCTCATTCTCGACAACTGCGAGCATATCCTCCCGGCCGTCGCCGAAGAGACGACCGCACTGCTCGCCGGGTGCACCAACATGAATGTGCTTGCCACCAGCCGCCAAGCGCTCCGCATCCCCGGCGAAGTGACGCTCCCGCTGCGCCCGCTGCCCGCGTTCGACGTTTGGAGCCGTTCCCGCGACCGCCAGCCCAACGCCGCCGACATCGCCAAGTTTGATGCCGTGCGCCTCTTCATCGAACGCGCCAAAGCTGTCCAGCCATCGTTCCAACTCACCGACGAAATCGCCCCAGACGTCGCCCGCATTTGCTGGCGCCTCGACGGCATCCCGCTCGCGCTCGAACTCGCCGCGGCCCGACTCCGCGTGCTCACGCCCGCCCAAATCGCCGAGCGCCTCAACGACCAGTTTAAACTCCTCAAAGGCGGTGCCCAAACCGTCCTTCCCCACCAACAAACCCTCCGCGCCCTCATCGACTGGAGCTACGACCTCCTCGATAAACAGGAACGCGTCCTCTTTCATCGTCTCGGCGTCTTCGCCGGCGGACGCTCCCTAGAAGCCGTCGAGTCCGTTTGCTGCGGCGGGATTGTCGAGATCGATGACATCCTCGATCTCCT
>JBBRHN010000408.1:0-1685 GCA_038222685.1 Chthoniobacterales bacterium
CAGGCAATCGGCGAGGCCATCTACCACCTCAACCTCGAAACAGGAATTATCCAATGGCAGGGCAATCTCGTCGGCTCCGGCTGGGGCGAAGCCGCCGACATGCCCACATCGCGCGCCGATTGGATGAACAACATCCACCCCAGTGATCTCCCTCGTTACCGCCAGACGCTTTCGACCGATCCCAATGCAAAGTGGAACGTCGAGTATCGCATCGTTGGCAAAGATGGCAGCGTGAATTGGCTCCTCGACCGCGGTCAAAACATCAATGTCTCCAAACGACACACCCTCTCCGTCGGCACTATCCTCAATCTCACCCCGCTCCGTGAAACCGAGCAACGACTGCGCGATGTCGTCGATGCCGCCGGCGAATACATTTGGGAGGTCGACGCTAGCGGCCATTTCACATTCCTCTCAGATCGTGTCACCGATGTTCTTGGCTACACGACGGACCAACTCATAGGCACCCACCCGTTCGCTCTCGTCCCGCCGGACGACTCCGACGAAGTCCGGTCGCATTCCGAACTCCTCGTGCGCAATCGCTCCATCTTCCGCGACTTCGAGCACCGTATGCTTCGCGCGGATGGCAACATCATATGGCTCAGCGTCAACGGCGTCCCGTTCATGGATCCCGCCGGAAAACTCCTCGGCTATCGCGGAGCCGGACTTGACATCACCTCTCGCAAAAATGCCGAGACCGAGCTCATCCGCGAAAAAGAAGCCGCTCAAATGGCCGACCGCGCCAAGAGTGAATTCCTCGCCGTCATGAGCCATGAAATCCGAACCCCCCTCAACAGCGTGCTCGGCTTCGCAGACCTCCTGACGGAGAGCGATCTCGACACCCCTCAACGAGAACAAATCGAAATGATCCGCCGCAGCGGCGACGCCCTCCTCGTCCTCCTCAACGACATCCTCGACTTCTCCCGCATCGAATCCGGCAAAATGCCCATCCAGCCCACTGCCGTCGAGATCCGCACCTGCCTGCGCGATGTGGCCGATCTCTACCGTGCCACAGCCGTCTCCAAAGGACTCGCCATGGACGTTAAAGTCTCCGACGACGTCCCTGGAAGCCTCTGCACCGACGCCGGACGCCTCCGCCAAATCCTCCTCAATCTCGTCGGTAACTCCGTCAAGTTCACCGCCTCCGGCCACGTCACCGTCACAGCCGAACGCGGCGGACCCGATCCCGGCGATGGGCGCTTTCCCCTCCGCATCACTGTGTCCGATTCCGGTATCGGCATCCCCCCGGACAAGGTCGCCCGCCTCTTCAAACCCTTCTCCCAAGCCGACTCCTCGACGACACGCAGGTTCGGCGGCACCGGCCTCGGCCTCGCCATTTGCAAACGCCTCGCCCAACTCCTCGGCGGCGATGTCCACGTCCTCGAATCTTCCGCTTCAGGCAGCACCTTCGCGTTGGATCTTCCTCTGGTAACCGTCCCAGACCACGAGGTTGCCGCACCCGAGCCTCCCAACCCTTCACAATCCGCCAAAACCTCACTCACGACCTGCCGCGTCCTCGTGGTCGAAGACAACCACGTCAACCGCATGCTCGCCCAACGGATGCTTCTCTCGCTCGGACTCCAATCCGATTCCGCTGAAAACGGCCTCACCGGATGCGAAGCTCACGAAAAAAATCCCTACGACGTCATTTTCATGGATCTCCAGATGCCCATTATGGACGGCGTCGC
>JBBRHN010000409.1:0-1662 GCA_038222685.1 Chthoniobacterales bacterium
TGATATGAGGGCAGCTTTACTTGATAGAACGAACCCATCTCGCCACACGCGGAAAAGTCATCATTTGGCCCGCTTGCAAACCAAAATCTCAGTCCCTGTTTCGAGATATGGTGATTGTTCAAATGCGAAGTCAGCGCAAGGCGTTTGGTGAGAAAACTTCCGCTCACCTCCGTGGTGGCTTCACCGACCTTGCGGTCAAAGGCCTTTGAACGCTCGATGACAGCAACCCGCAGTTCCGGGTGTTCCCGACGCAGCAACAACGCCGTCGCTGCTCCTGAGAACGCCCCTCCGACGACCACCACATCAAATGCATCGCTCATAATTCGTATTTGTATCGCAGAATCGCGCCGTGTGCAAACGTCATGCCGCGCAAGATTTTTTCAGCCAATCCGCGAACTCCTTTTCGTCGATGGCACTCGCTGCGAGAGCGAGCGTTTGCAGGACGACCTCCTCCTCCGGCGCTTGAAACGAGAGCCCGTTAGCTTCGAGGAAAATGTAAGCCGCCATGAATCCCGCGCGCTTGTTGCCGTCAAGAAACGGATGGTTCTTCACGATGCCCGCCGCATAAGCCGCTGCGAGTTCAAAGAGGTCTGGCGCGCCGTAGGCGAAAAGCTGCTGCGGGCGATGGAGGGCGGATTCGAGCAAGTTTTCATCTCGAATGCCCGACAGACCGCCGAATCTGTCCAGCAGTTCGTCTTGGGTTGCGAGAACCGCCTCGCGTGGAATCCACCGTGGCTCATTCATTTCGCGAGTTCGCGAAGAGCATTGCGATACTTCCTCATCCCGCGCTCCGCGATCTGCATGAACTCGCTGAACTCCCCGCTCCCCGGTGTGATCCTGAGCGAATCCTCCGGTGCCGCCGTAAGATACAGGGTGGCTCCTTCCTCGACTTTTAAAACGCTGAGGGCTTCTTTGTTGAGGACGATCCCGAGCGAATTTCCGATGCGGCGAACTTTGGTTTCAATAGGCATGTGATAACACTCGTTGTCACGCCCGGTTTTGTCAAATCAATCTCCCACAACGAGCGCGTAGGTGCAGATCCGCGCATTCTTGCCCTCGGAGATGACATGGATTTTTCGTCCGTCTGCTGAAAACGCGATGGCCTCGGCCTGTTCGAGTCCATGGCGTCGGAGGCGTTCCGGTTCTCTCGCTAATGCAGCGGCCCAGGATTCGCCGGGACGCCTCGCGAACAGAAAAACGCGCGCGTAAGTGAGCACTGCGGCCATTCGACCGTCCGGGCTTAAGCTTAAACCCGTTGGCTGTCCCGCGTAAGGCCCCTCCCAGGGATCTGCAGGCGGCAGGTTGACCTCGCCGAGGCGACGCGCCGTGATCGGTTCTTTTGTCGCGGTGGGTCGCAGAGGGACTTCGTAGAGCACAGGCGGCCATGTGCGTTTGGAAATCATCAAGACCTTTCTCTCCGTCGCATCGACGGCCACAGCCTCGCAATCGCGCGGCCCGTCTTCATACCGGTAGCGGATCATCCAAGCTGGACTGACGGTGCCGCCGACGCGCCCGCTGCTCACACCGGGTTCGGGCACAATGATCAGCTTGCAGGCGTCGCGGCGGGCTTGATTGTCCCCGGTGTCGGCGATCAATAAAAACGGTTTGCCGTTGAGTTGAAAGGAATCCATGTCTTCCCAATCGACATTGCGCACATCGGCC
>JBBRHN010000410.1:0-1655 GCA_038222685.1 Chthoniobacterales bacterium
CTGCACATCATGCCCTCGCTCTCCACGCCGCGAAGTTTGCCGGTCTTGATCTTGAAATCCCCCGGCAGCACCGCACCCGGCAACGCCAGCGGCACCTTGTCGCCGACTTTGTAGTTCTTCGCCCCGCAAACAATCTGCCGAGGTGTCCCAGAGCCATCGTCCACCTGGCAAACACTCAGCCGATCCGCGTTGGGATGCGGCTCGGATGAAACGATTTGCGCCACGACAACCTTGTCCACTGCCGCCCCGCGCACGGTCGTCCCCGCCACCTCCAAACCCGCGCGCCGCAGCATCGCTTCGAGATCAGAAGTCGATAGGTCGATGTCAATAAAGTCGCGCAGCCAGTTGAGAGAAATTTTCACAGGAATTCGAGAGTCAAGTCATGCCGGGGCGTCCCGGCAAGCCCTCTCCTCTATTGAAATTCCCACCCCGCGTAAAGCCCGCGTTCTTGCCGCGAAAAATCCGATTGCGCTCGACGCACACCTCGCGCTCGCGTTTCAATCACCGCCTTATGTTTCTCGGAACTCTCTCCCGCCCCGCTCGCTGGCAACCCTTTCTTCACGCGCCGCTTCTCCTGCAATCCCTCCTCTGGGTTCGCGACAATGCCGCCTCTGTCACGGAGGGAATTCACGAACTCGGCAAACCCGGCTGGTTCGTCAACGTCCACGGCTACACGACTCAACCACGCGAGCTCTGCGAATGGGAAAACCACACCCGCACCGTTGATCTCCAATACATGATCGACGGACTCGAAGTCATCGACCTCATCCCGGTTGAATCCCTCGGTGCCCCCACTTCCTACAAAGCCGATTCCGACACAGAAAAATTCTCCGCTAACGAAGCGCCCTTCACCCAACTCCTCTTCCCAACCGGGAGCTTCATCTTCTTTCTTCCCGGCGAAGCCCACCGGCCAAAAATCGCCGCTGCCGCGCCAGCGGCCCTCAAGAAACTCGTCGTGAAAATCCCGACCGACCTCCTGGCCTCCTGAGATCGTTGGCGCGCTGAGCCGACCTCCTATAAACCCGTTAGCGCACGCAACTGATCCTTCGGCATCGACCCCGTCCTGCGCGTGACTTCAACGCCCCCGTTGAGCACCACAAAGCACGGAATACTGGCGACGTTGTATTTGCGGGCGAGTTGAGGAGCAGAGTCAACATCGATCTCCATTACCTCCAGGCGCTCGCCCATCTGCGTCGCCAATTCCCGCACAACAGGCTTCATCGCCCGGCACGGCCCGCACCACTTTGCCCCAAAGGCCATCAACGTCACCGGTGCCCCCGGCTGCCCGCCACTCTGGTGCGAATCGGCGTTATTCCAAAAAATCCACGCGATCGCCGCAGCGAGGAGACTGAGAAAAAGAAGCCCGATCAAGTTACTCTTCATTTTTGATTTCTTTCTATGTTTAGATGCTATTCTAAGCAATGAATAAAAAAGCCGGACCGGAGCTTAGGTTCGAACCATGTGCTTTTTGGCGGCATGATCTGGCCTGCGTCGGCAATCGCCATGACCTCGTCCACAGTTGTCGGGAACATCGAGAATGCCACCGCCGCCCGGCCCGAGTTCACGCGTTCCTCAAGCTCTGAAGTCCCGCGAATTCCCCCGACAAACTCGATCTCCGCACTCCGCCTCGGATCGTCGATGCCCAGCAATGGCGC
>JBBRHN010000411.1:0-1608 GCA_038222685.1 Chthoniobacterales bacterium
CGCCTCCGACGAGCACCAACGGCTCGCCCTCGCACCAATCCTTCATCTGAGTGAACGGATGCCAGCAGTGCTTTTTGTCCCACTCCCGAAGCTCTGCTGTATTCCAAACGTCTCGCATTTCCTAATTCCCTAACGCAGAATAACCTCCACGTGAACTCAAATACCAAGGGCGTCCTGCGCCTGCTCATCTACCTGATCGCCGTCGGCCTCGTCGCGTGCCTTCTCTCGCCATGGATGTTTCATCTCGGCTCGTGGCTGGCCTCCACCGGAGTCATCCCGTTTCTCGATGGCTTTCCGTTCCATCGCTACTTCAGCCGCACCGTTCAAATCTCCGCCCTTGTTCTCTTGATTCCCGCGTTTCTTTGGATCGGCATCTCCCGCTTTTCGCAGTTGAACATCGAACCCAATCCACGTCGCTGGCGCGATCTCGGCACCGGCTTTGGCCTAGCGCTCGGTCCCGTGATTCTCCTCGCGATTGCCTGCGTCGCTTTCGAAATCTACCGCCTTCGCGAAAATCCGGCACCCGCCACTTTCTTCCGAATCCTCGGCACGGCCGCCGCTGTTTCCGTCCTCGAGGAGTTTTTGTTTCGAGGCGTCATTTTCGGACTTCTCCTCCGCGCGATGTCTGTCTGGCCCGCCGCCATGATCTCTTCGTTTGTATTCGCCATCGTCCACTTCATGCGCGTCGCGAGGCCGCCCCAGACTCCGCCAGTGACATGGACGAGCGGATTCGAACAAATCCCATTGCTCTTCTCCGCCTCGCCGCCATGGCCGCTGCTGGGGTGGGGGATGCTCTCACTATTAATCGCCGGGCTCCTCCTCGCCTTCGTCACCTACCGCACAAAATCCCTTTATCTCGCCATCGGCATTCACGCCGGCTGGATCCTTGGGCAGCAAAGCCTTCAATGGCTCGCCCGCTTTTCCGTCAAGCCGCCCGATTCCCTCCTGCCATGGATTGGTCCCAATGTCGTCAGCGGCGCCGTCCCCACCGGACTCATCTCGGCCCTCGTCCTGACCCTCACCGCCGCTCTTGTTTTTTTCGTCGTGCGGCGTCGAGAGGTCCGCTAGTTTTCCGACGGGGTCGCCTTCACCTCAATGATGTCGTGCGGCGCGCTCTCGCGTAGTCCCGCCGTGGTGATGCGGGTGAATCGGGCATTGGCGCGGAGCGCGGGAAGGTCTGGCGCACCGAGGTACCCCATCCCGCTCTGGAGTCCACCGGCAAGCTGTGCAAGCACACTATCGACAGGCGCCGAGACTTCCTTAAGCGCCTCAACTCCCTCGGCGGCTGATTTGAGCGCGGTGTCTTTGCCATGCCCGTAACGGGCGGCACTCCCTGCCTTCATCGCCGCGTGGCTGCCCATCCCTCGGTATTGTTTATAAAATTTTCCGTTAATCTCCATGATGTTGCCCGGAGCCTCTGGACAGCCGGCCAACAAACTCCCGCAGATAACGGCGTGCGAAAGGGTGAGTGCCTTGACGATGTCTCCCGATTTCGCGATTCCGCCATCGGCGACGAGAGTCACCCCGCACGCCTCCGCTGCGCGCGAGCAAACAAAAAGCGCCGTAAGCTGAGGGATGCCGACACCCGCCACGACCCGCGTCGTGCAA
>JBBRHN010000412.1:0-1606 GCA_038222685.1 Chthoniobacterales bacterium
AGCAATACGCCGCGTGTTGCAATCGCGATGCACGCAATCTGCAAGCCCTGCTTGCATCGCCGCGCAGCAGCGATATGGTTGCGGGCCAGATATGAATTCATTCCTTGCGGCGGCGATTTTGCTCGGTGCGGGCGCGGCGACCCCCGCTCAAATCCAACCTCCCGACGCGTCTGCCGCCGTCGTGAATCTTTGGCAGGTTTTAGTTTCCGGCGGCCCGGTGATGATCCCACTGGCAGGTCTCTCCGTGCTCGCGGTGATGTTGATTCTTCTCTACCTCATCACGTTGCGGCGCGGCGCCGTCGTCTCGGCGCGCTACATGCAGACGGCGGATGCGCTGATCCGCAAGAAAGATTATCTCGGACTGCTCGCGATCTCAAATCGCCACAACGAGTCGGTCGCGAGGGTCGTTCAGCGCACAATGGATTTCCTCACGCGAAATCCGAAAGCCACGATGGCGGAGGCTCGCGAGATTGCGCAAGCGGAGGGCACGCGCATTGCGGGCTCGCTTAACCAGCAAATCGCTTACCTGGCCGATATTGGAGCCATCGCGCCGATGCTCGGGCTTTTCGGCACAGTGCTGGGAATGATCAAATCCTTCAGTGTCGTCGCAAGCGATATTGCCGCAACGCGTCCCATGATGTTGGCCGAGGGCGTCGCGGAGGCGCTTGTGACGACCGCCGCCGGTCTCCTCATCGGCATCCCGGCCATGGCAGCGTATGCATTTTTCCGCGGGCGTGTTCAGGCACTTATCTCCGACCTTGAGGCCGCCTCGACGCAGTTAATCGCGTTGATCTCGGCGAACTCCTCCGGGCGCGACTAGAATGAACTTTCGCGGACGCATCCAGCCAGACGTGCCGGGTTTTCAAATCGCCCCCATGGTCGACATCGTGTTCCTCCTGCTGATTTTTTTCCTCGTGACGTGGAATTTTGCGCGGGAGGAAACCGAGCTCGACGTGAAGGTGCCGACGGCGCGCGAAGGCAAGGAAACACGGCGTTCTGTTGGCGAGGTGATCCTGAATGTGAAAGCGGACGGATCGATTGTGATGAACCGGCGGACGTTTACACCCGACGCGTTGAAGGAGGCTCTCTCTCGCATTTCCGAACTCTATCCCGACCAAGCCATTGTGCTGCGGGGCGACGAAAACGTGGATTATCGCTACGTCGTGGACGTGCTCGATGTGTGTCGAAGCGCAAATATCTGGAATGTCGCCTTTGCGACCAGCCGTCCGGAATGAAAATCCCAGTTGTCGTTTTTCTGGCGATGCTGACGATTCCAGCCATCGCCCAAAATCCTCCCGCCGAGCCAGAGGTGCGGCGTGCGTTGCCGGTCAATCGCGCCGAGCCCGAGGACTATGAGAACCCGCCGTGGGTTCAACGCGTGCTCCCGGCCGAGCCGGTGAATCCGACGCCCACGCCGGTTCCGACTCCTCCGCCAGAGCCGTTTGCCACGCCATTTCGTCCCATCCCGCGCGCGGAGCCGGTCGCCACGCCCATGCCCGCAACCCGCCCGCCGGACGAGGAAGGCAGCATCCGCATTGCGCCTTCCAACCCCGAGGAAAATGCCAAAAACCAACTCGCCGTCGCAAACAGCCTCTACTCGCGTAAA
>JBBRHN010000413.1:0-1571 GCA_038222685.1 Chthoniobacterales bacterium
TAGTAGCCCTCAACGCCGAGCGCGCCGAGGAAGAGAAAAACGGAAAAGTCCGATGGTTGAGGCCGGATTACCAAACGCGGAATGCGAAAAGTGGGATAGGAAACGAGCAAAGCAAACTGGCCCTGCCAGTCGGCGAGCAGCCAGCTAGCATAATAAATCCCTCATTGAAAGTTGTTGCGAAACTCCCTTGGCCGAAATCGCTGACAGAGCGAGTGCAAGCCATTGAATCCGCCCTCAAATCCTCCCCGGGCACCCCGGCCCAACTCGCCAAACGGTTCTCTCGCGCCAAAGAAGAAGACGTTGCGGAAATCTTGGAAACACTAGTCACCCTTGGAAGGATCACGAAAAGCGGCGATGTTTATGCGTAGGACAGGGAGCTAAAGGAGCGCCCGGGTCCCGCCCGCATAGAGCAGAAAGCGGCGAGACGCTCACGCTTCCGAGAAGCAGAATTTCGAAAGTGCGCCCGACAAATGCCGGATTCCGCCGAGAGGAGCGCGAAATGCTTCAAAGCGCTGTGCCGCGCCCCGCCTCGAAATGGTCATAGGCCCGTTAGAGCGCGGCGTCGAGACGACCTGAGAGTATGTCCTGCTCAATCTTTACGGGAGGGTAATAACGAGATTCCCCCGCTTGCGACGTTGCTGGACTCTGCGATGCGCTTCGGCGATTTGTTCGAACGCATAAGTATGTTCGATGACCGGGCGGAAAATCCCTTCGGCAGCCAGCGCGACAATCTCTTGCAGGTCTTCGTGCTTTTCCGCCGCCGGACCGACAACGGCCTTCAATCCACGCGATTTTGACTTCCACGAGGCGGTAAGCATGTCGCTGAGGCTTCCGGCAATCATGGCCGCGCGTCCGCCACTTCGGAGCAATCGCAACGACTGAGTAAGGTTCAAGGCACCGACTGTTTCCATGACGACATCGAAATCAGGATCCAGTGAGGTGACATCCTCTTTGCCATAGTCGATGACCCGTTCCGCTCCGAGCGAGCTGACCATTTCGACGTTGGCCGAACTGCAGACCCCCGTCACGTGGGCACCTCGATGCCGCGCGAGTTGCACAGCGGCACTGCCGACACTGCCGGACGCACCGATGACCAAGATCTTCTCGCCGGCGGCGAGGCCAACTCTTCGCAAAAAATCCATCGCCGTCGTTCCGCCAAATGGCAACGCAGCAGCCGTAGTGAAGCACATTTGATCGGGAATGCGGACGACGTTTCCGCTTTCGCGAATGCACTTGAACTCCGCATGACAACGCAATCCCGAGCCGTCGAACGCCACGACGCGATCTCCGACACGGAACTTTGAGACATCCCAGCCGACCGCCTCCACCACTCCTGCGACTTCCGACCCGAGAATCGGCTGTCTCGGTTTGGTGATTCCAAAAATCAACCGGGCCATCGGCCCAAAACCCGGCGGCATTTCAAGGCTTCGAATCCGCCAATCTCCAGAAGTCACCGTCGTCGCGCGAACGCGAATCAGAATCTCATCGTCCCCTGCGACCGGCTTGGGGACATCGACAATTCGGACGACGTCCGCGGAACCATAACCTGTGCAAATAGCAGCTTTCATCAT
>JBBRHN010000414.1:0-1564 GCA_038222685.1 Chthoniobacterales bacterium
GGCGGTTGCGGAGTTCGGATTGCCCGACAATCTCAAGATCAGCGTTCACTCGGGTAGCGACAAATTTTCCCTCTATCGTCCCATCCACGAGATGCTTGCGAAACAGGGCGCTGGCCTGCATTTGAAAACGGCCGGAACGTCGTGGCTGGAAGAGGTCATCGGTCTTGCACTCAGCGGCGGGACAGGACTCGCGGTGGCGAAGTCCGTCTATGCCACAGCCTTTGATCGCATGGCGGAGCTCAGTCAGCCCTACGCCACGGTTATCGATATTGCCCCCGCGAAGTTGCCCGATCCCGCGCTCGTTGCCGGGTGGGATGGCTCGGACCTCGCCGCTGCGCTCACGCACGATCCGGCAAATCCGCGTTTCAATTCCTCGTTCCGTCAGCTCGTTCACGTGAGCTTTAAGGTCGCCGCCGAAATGGGACCGACGTATTTGGAGGCCTTGGATGGTGCAAAGGAGACGATCTCCGGATGCGTAACGCACAACCTATTCGCGCGCCACATCCGGCCGCTGTTCCTCGGAAAATGAAGCCGAGTCTCATTGACATTCAAGTCAATGGATTTGCGGGGGTCGATTTTCAGCAGCCTGATCTTTCGCGCAGCGAGTTGCGGCAGGCGGTGGACGGCCTCGCAGCCCATGAGACGCGCCGATTTTTTCTGACCCTTATCACCGATGGCGTCGATTCGCTCTGCGAGAAATTGGCGAACTGTGAACGCCACCGACTGGGTGATGCCACGATTCGCGAAGCGGTTTGCGGATACCACATCGAAGGCCCGTGGCTCTCGCCGCGCCCCGGATTTTGCGGTGCCCACGATCCCGCATGGATGGGGGCGCCGAACTGGTCGGATTTTGAAAAGTTGCAAAAGGCCGCCAATGGGCACATCAAGCTCATCACGCTCGCACCGGAGTGGCCCGGAAGCGCGGACGTGATTCGCCGCATCGTCGAATCCGGCGTCGAGGTTTCGCTCGGGCATACCGACGCGTCGGATGCGGACATCACTGCAGCCATTGCCGCCGGGGCAAGGTTTTGCACCCACCTCGGCAACGGCGTGCCGGCG
Source organism: Chthoniobacterales bacterium (assembly GCA_038222685.1). Taxonomy (GTDB): domain Bacteria; phylum Verrucomicrobiota; class Verrucomicrobiia; order Chthoniobacterales; family Terrimicrobiaceae; genus JBBRHN01. Next base: position 1,060 of record JBBRHN010000414.1, read on the forward strand.
GAGATGCACCGCCACGACAATGTCATACAACGCCTCCTCGCCCGCGAGGAACTTACTGCGTTTTTTATCCCGGACGGAATCCACCTCCCGCCTGCTTCTCTCAAAAATTTCTTCCGCGCCAAACCACCGGGCAAAGCCCTTTTCACCACCGACTGCATGTCCGCTGCCGGAGCACCTCCCGGCACCTACCGCATCGGTCGCTTTTCCGTCGAGGTCGGCACCGATGGCGTCGTCAGAGAACCCGGCAAGACGACGTTCGCCGGATCCTCCCTCTCGCCAAATCAGGGTGTCAAAAATGCCGCGGCGTGGCTGCCCATAACCCCCGCCGAGGCCCGCGCCGCCTTCTCAACAGAAATCGCCAAAGCATTCCGTATCCCGCTTCCACATCTCGACGGATAGTCTTGCACGCAAAATAGAAAGCCTAACGTCATGATCCCATCCGAGTTACATCACCCCGCACAGTTCTCCATCGCCGAAGGGCCGGTTTGGCATGAGGGCTGCCTTT
>JBBRHN010000415.1:0-1558 GCA_038222685.1 Chthoniobacterales bacterium
CGCCAGCCTAACTACGACCGCAAAAAACTCGCCGAGCTTCGCGAATACTTCACCAAGATTTACAAAGAACTCGCAGCCTTCACTTCACACGCCAACGAAGTCGTGGACAGCGATACGCTCGTTTATCAAGTCCCCGGCGGCATGCTCTCGAACTTCCGCGTTCAACTCAAAGACATGAAAATGGCGGATCGCATCGACGAGGTGCTCGCCGAGATTCCCCACGTCCGCGAATGCCTCGGCTGGGCCCCGCTCGTCACGCCAATTTCGCAGATCGTCGGCACCCAAGCCATGCTCAATGTGAAGTTCGGACGCTGGAAGAATTTCTCCCCAGCCGCGATGGACATCATCCTCGGGTTCTACGGAAAAACCCCGGGAAAAGTGGATCCCGAAGTCCTCGCTCTCGCCGCAAAAAACACCGGCAAGTCGCCCCTCACCGCAGCCCCGGCCGACGGACTCAAACCCCAAGTCGAAGAGTTCCGAAAACAACTCGCAGACAAAGGCCTACCGACCACCGACGAGGCAGTCGTCCTGTTCGCGATGTTCCCGATGGAATACGAAAAACTCATCAAAAACCCCGACTCAATCGTCGACCCCGCCGCCGCCAAAAAACCGGACCCCGCGCCCGCCGCCACCGGCCCCGGCAAACGCCTCCGCATCACCGTCAACGGCAAAACCACCGACACCCTCGTCGAAGAACTTTCCTAATTCCGCAATCCGCAATCCCAACTCCGCAATCCCAATGAGTCTCTCGCTCCAAGAATTTCCGAATCCCACTTACGCCGATTGGAAAAAAGCCGCTGAGGAGGCTCTCAAAGGCGCGCCGTTTGACAAAAAACTGATCACGCAAACGCCGGAAGGAATCGCGCTCCAGCCCATCTACATTCGCGAGGACTTGCACCTCAGCGAAGAATGGCCGGGCCTCGCGCCATTCACCCGCGGCTCGACCGCGGCGGGCTTCAAGGGCAACTCATGGTTGATCGCGCAGGAACTTCCCTACGGATCCGCTTCCGAATTCAACGCCGCGTTAAAATCCGATCTCATGCGCGGCCAGAACGCCACCGCGATTCTGCCGGACACTGCAACGCGTCACGGACTTGATCCCGACGAAGCGTCCGCTGGCGACGTCGGGCATTGCGGACTTTCCCTTGCCACACGCGCCGATGGCAACGAGGCACTCGCAGGCATCGATCTTCACGCCGCGCCAGTGTTGATCTTTGCCGGCGCAACAGGACTTCCGCTTGCAGGTCTCATCTCCTCGGTGGCTGGTGAAAAAGGCTTCTCCGGCAGCGTGCTGGCCGATCCGCTCACCGAGTGGGCGCGCGATGGCGTTCTTCCACTGCCGCTGTCGGATGCCTATTCGGAACTCGCGGCGCTTACCAAATGGGGCGCGGAAAAAAACATCCGCACAGTCGGCATTCAGGCAAACCTCTGGGCCGACGCGGGCGGCAACGCCGTTGAAGAACTCGCATTCGGTCTCGCCACCGGTGCAGCTTATTTTCGCGCCCTCGGAGATGCCGGGCTCGATGCGGATTCCGTCGCCCCGCGCTTTGTGATGGCC
>JBBRHN010000416.1:0-1548 GCA_038222685.1 Chthoniobacterales bacterium
AGTGCCTTGACGATGTCTCCCGATTTCGCGATTCCGCCATCGGCGACGAGAGTCACCCCGCACGCCTCCGCTGCGCGCGAGCAAACAAAAAGCGCCGTAAGCTGAGGGATGCCGACACCCGCCACGACCCGCGTCGTGCAAATAGACCCCGGGCCCTGTCCCACCTTGATGGCGTTAGCTCCGCACCGTGCAAGAAACTCAACGCCCGCCGCGCTGGTGACGTTGCCCGCGATGATGGGAAGGTCAGGAAATGCCGCGCGAATCTGCTGCACCGCTTCGCCTACGCCCTGAGTGTGACCGTGTGCCGTTGACACCGCGACGATGTCTGCCCCGCGCTCAACCAACGCTTCCAAGTGACTTGTGAAAGCCGCACGGTCGAGATCTCCGGAGGTCATTCGCGGAGCCGCCACAGCCGCCCCGCAGAGCAGGCGAAACTTTCCGTCCCGCGCCGGTTTCGTTTGCAGCGACCGTTCCTGCGTGATGCGCTCGATGTCGCTCAACGTGAAGAGCCCGCGCAAATGATCCATGTCGTCCACAACGAGAAGTTTGTGAATCCCGATGTGCTCCGTGAAAAACGCATCGGCTCGCGCAATCGGATCATCCCCGAGCTCGCTCTCCCGAATCGTCAAGACTCCCGCACGTGAAACCATCGCCTCCGTGACCCCTCGCGCCGCAAAACGCGCCCGCACGCAATGCCCGGGCAACAAGCCCAAAAGTTTATCGTTCGAATCCACCACAGGAAACGTGCTGAACGTGAATTTCTTTTCCTCAATCACCTTTAGCACGTCGCCGATTTTTTGCTCAGGCGAAACCTTGATCGGCTCGCGGATCAGCCCGTGGACATGGTTTTTTACCCGCGAGACTTCAGACAATTGCTGCCTCGGCGACATGTTGTAGTGGATCAAACCGAGTCCGCCATTGAGCGCGAGGGCGATGGCCATTCGCGACTCGGTCACCGTGTCCATGTCAGCGGAAACAATCGGCAAGTGCAGCGTCAGTCCCGGCGCGAGCGCCGTCTCGAAATTCGCCTCGCGGGGCAACACCTCTGAATACAAAGTCGCCAACGAAACGTCGTCATAGGTCAATGAGACCCCGGCGTGACTGCGGAAAAAATCCTCCGCCGACCTGTAGAAAAGCGAGTCCCACTCCGACGGTTTGAGCAAAGGCGTTTGGGCGTCCATGAGCGATTGTGAAAAGGGAACGTTTCCGATGCAAGGGAGAAAACTCGCGGCATGTAATTGCCTGCGTTCAACGCGCCATAAAAAAAACTAATAATTTCCTTGCTTCAATTGTGCTTATCATTAGTATTACTAATACAGTATGAAAACCGTCACTTTTAACAACACTGTCCTCCGCGACGGACATCAATCCATGGCCGCCACCCGAATGAAGACCAGTCAGATGCTGCCTGCTGCGCCGATCCTCGATGAGTTGGGCTTCGGAATGCTGGAAACATGGGGCGGCGCAACGATCGACACGTGCCTGCGCTTTCTCGGCGAGCAGCCGTTTGACCGTGTGCGCGCGCTCCGAAAGGTCGCTCCAAAAACC
>JBBRHN010000417.1:0-1536 GCA_038222685.1 Chthoniobacterales bacterium
CTTAATGATGATGGCTCCTCCGTCGGTGAGTTGCCGTTCGAATTCGTTGATTTCGCGGGAAGCGCGTTTCCATTCCTCTTCCGTGCAAAAATTCTCGACACGTTCGACGAGCAGTCGTCCATACCATGAACGGTCAAAAACCGCGATCTCCCCCGCGGCTGGGAGCTTGTTCCAGAAACGCCAGAGGTAGTGGTGGCGATGCTCCTCCGGCGTGGGCTTGACGATGGAGTAAACACGAACCAGTCGCGGATCGAGCCGCTCAACCACGCGTTTGATCGATCCCCCCTTGCCCGCCGCGTCGGGCCCTTCCATCACAAGAATGACGGAGTTTTTCTTCTCGCGCAGCCGCAGTTGCATGTTCAGCAACTGGAATTGGTATTGCTTGAGTTGCTTCTTGTAGTCCTCTTGGTCGAGGGCCTTGGATTGATCGAGTTCTTCGAGTCGAATGGGCTCTTTCGGCATGGCTGGAAAATTGGTGTCCGTCGCTGGTATCCTGAATTTTGCGGTAGGGAAAGCGTGGAGAGCGAGTTTTTTTCAGAGCTGATGGACGGCGCGGCTTATCGCGATTGACGCGGCAAGATTAATTGCGGCAATCATGCTTTCCGGGCGCGCGAGGGATTTGCCTGCGATCTCAAACGCGGTTCCGTGATCGGGGCTTGTTCGCACAAACGGCAGCCCGAGCGTGACGTTCACGCCTTCATCGAAAGCGTGGAGCTTCAGCGGGATCAGGCCTTGGTCGTGATACATGCACAGCACGCCATCGAATTCACCACGGACGGCGCGGTGGAACACGGTGTCTGGGGAAACGGGGCCGACAAACGCAGCCTGAGCGGCTTGAGAGAGTTCATCGATGGCGGGGGTAATCGTCTCGATCTCTTCGCGTCCCAAGTCGCCGCCTTCCCCGGCGTGCGGGTTTAGTCCAGCCACTGCGATGCGCGGAGAATCGACGCCGCGAGTGTGGAGAAAGTCTGAAAGGAGGTGTCCAACGCGGACGATCTCCTTGGCGGCAAGCAAGTCTGCGACTTCACGGAGCGGGATGTGGGCCGTCACCAGCGCGACTGTCAACCGTCCGCCCGTGAGGCACATCGCGAAATTCTCAACGCCCGCCCGCTGTGCGAAAAACTCGGTCTGTCCGGGAAAATTCCATCCCACTTCGTGGAGGCGTTTTTTCGAGATTGGCCCGGTGACGACGCCCGAGATTTCGCCGCTCGCCAGCCGTCGTGCGGCCTCTTCCAGACCTTCGACTGCCGCCCGTGCGGATTCCTCAGTGGGGTGTCCGGCGACGAATCCTTCGGTTTCTCCGATGCCTTGGAGTTCAACTCCCGGGTCGAGTAGCCTGCTGGCGAGTGCTGCGCGGATGATTTCCGGGCCAATGCCGGCCGGATCTCCGAGGGTGATGCCAATTTTAGTCATGCGGTTCGTCGTAATCTGGCACGTGGGCGAATTCTGGTGAACGGAAATCTTTGCAGGACGCGGGCATTCAGGCATGTTCCACGGGAATTCATACTATACCATGCCTATTACCGCCAAAGGACT
>JBBRHN010000418.1:0-1506 GCA_038222685.1 Chthoniobacterales bacterium
CGACCGTGTCATGCACGGCCTCGACCTTCTTAAAAAACACGGCATCGAGTTCAATACCCTCACGGTCGTCAGCGCGAGCAATGTCAAACACCCGATCAAAGTGTATGATTTCCTGCGCGAAATCGGCTCCGGGTTCATCCAGTTTATTCCTCTCGTCGAGCGCCTCGCTGCCGATGCCCCCTCGACCCTTGGACTCGACTTCGCCGAGCCGCCAGAGCCCGGCCAACCAGCCTCTCCCGTCACCCGCTGGAGCGTGCCCGCAGAGGCCTATGGCGAGTTTCTCGTCCAGATTTTTGATCAATGGGTGCGCCGCGACGTCGGTAAAGTTTTTGTGCAAATCTTCGATGTTTCACTCGGCATCTGGTCGGGAGCGGGTGCCGGACTCTGCGTGTTTCTCGAAGACTGCGGACGCGCCGTCGCTATTGAGCACAACGGCGATGTTTTTTCGTGTGACCACTTCGTTTACCCGAAATATCAGCTCGGCAACGTGATGAACGAATCGATCGGCGCCATGGTAAACTCCGAGCGCCAAGACGCCTTCGGTCGCGCAAAATCTTCAACCCTTCCCAAATACTGCCGCGAGTGCGAAGTGCGTTTTGCCTGCAACGGCGAATGCCCCAAACACCGGTTCATTCAAACGCCCGACGGCGAGGACGGCCTCAACTATCTCTGCCCCGCGTACAAACGCTTCTTCACCCACGTCGATCCCTACATGAAGCAAATGACCGCCCTTCTCAACGCCCGCCGCGCACCCGCAGAAATCATGGCCCTCCTCGCGAATCGCAAATAAAACCCATCTCTCGATGAAACACATCCTCTTCCTCTGCACCGGCAACTTCTACCGCAGCCGCTTTGCCGAAGCTGTCTTCAATCACGCTGCCGAAGCGGTCCACCTCCCTTGGCGCGCCACCTCACGCGGACTCGCCACCCACATGGCCCCCGACGCCCCGTTATCACCTCACACCATCGCCGCCCTCGCCGAGCGCGGCGTCTGCGTTCACCACACAGCCATCGATAAAAAACAAGTCAGCGCCAACGATCTCGCAGCAGCCGACCTCATCATCGCCCTCCGCGATTCCGAACACCGTCCCTTCCTCCAACGCGACTTCCCCGAATCCGCCGACAAAGTCCGCTACTGGGACATCCCCGACGTGGACGAACTCGCCCCAGAACGCGCCCTCCCCGCCACTGAAAAACTCGTCCGCTCCCTCATCAAAGAACTCACATCCTAAAAATCCCGCGAAGCGCAAATGGGCGCCTGCGCCCCACTTCCGACTTCATCCTTCCGACTTCCCACTTTCCTCATCCAACACGCGAAACTCCCTAGCCGCCGCCTCAAACCCCGCGTCCATCTTCTCCCCGCCAGAGTGCCGCGCGACGAACTCCGCCAGCGTCGTCAACCCCAGCGTCCGCAGCCCGGCCTTCTCGCCCCACACGCGAAGATCGGAAAAATTAACGTCCGCCGTGATATCGCGCCGTCCGAATCCCGCATACACATCACTCCCC
>JBBRHN010000419.1:0-1503 GCA_038222685.1 Chthoniobacterales bacterium
TTTCTATTCGCTCACCACCGGCGAATACGTCCTCCTGCCCTACCGCCTCATCGCGCAAAAAATCGACGAACGCATCGTCTGTCACGGTTTTTCCCTTTTCCCGAACGGCCACCTCATCCTCTTCCGCGCCGACAACGAACCGCAAAAACACCACGCCATCCAGCTCCGCCAAACTCCGTTTTACCAGACGGGCTTCGAACCGCCCGGACAACGCGAATCGTTTCTCTACCAGATCGGCAACCGCGACGTCGTCCGCTGTCTCTCCGAGTGCAATGAAATCCTCACCCTCACCGCGCAGGAAAACCCCTACGCCGCACTCTACGCCGACCTCGTCTCGCGATGCACCAGCTTGCTCGACGCCTTTCCGTGGCTTGCGCAGGAAGTCGGCGGCGGACTCAACCTCGCTCTCCAAGAACTCCGCGAAGTTTCCAACCGCGCTGTCGATGAGTTTGACAAAGTCCTCCGCCTCCAGCGCGAAGCGATTGCCGAGGTCGAAAATCTTCGCCTCCGATGCACCGGGCTCTCGCAGGACATTCGCCGGACCACGTTCAAGGTGCTGCATGATTTTGTCCGCCACCTCGCGTCCCTCCGTTCGCTCACCGGCGAACTCATCGCCCGCCGCGAAGTCCGCTACATTGACCTCGCCGCGCTCGATTCTCTCTCGGCCTCCCTCGTTGAGGAGTCTAAAAATCTCTCTGCTGCCTGCGTCAAGTTTCTCCTCAAGCCCGAGGCACTTGAACCCTATCGCCAAACAGCTTCCGCGCACCTCGCCGCCGCCGAGTCCGTTGCAAAAGTCTCCGACGCCAAAAAGATCGAAACCGGCGTCGCCCAGACCAGTGCGGAACTCGAAATGCTCATCGAGATTGTCAACGGTCTGAAGATTGAAGACGCCACCGAGACGACCCGCATCATCGACGGCATCACATCGGTTTACACCACGCTCAACCAAGTCCGCAGCGCTCTGAAAAACCGCCTCCGCGCACTCGTCGCTGACGAGGGAGCTGCCCGGTTCTCCGCCCAGATGAAGTTGCTCGGCCAATCTGCCGCCAGCTATCTCGACCTCTGCGACACACCGGCAAAGTGCGACGAATACCTCAATCGCATCAGCGTTCAAATCGAAGAAATGGAGGGCGCGTTTGCTGACTTCGACGATTACATCATCCAAATCTCGGAACGCCGCACCGAGCTTTACGAAGCTTTCGAGCAACGCAAAGTCGCCATGGTGGAGGCCCGCAACAAACGCGCTTCCGCGCTTCTCACTGTTGCCGACCGCATTCTCAAAGCCGTTGCCAATCGCCTCGCCACGTTTGAGAAACCCGAAGAGATTCACACCTACCTCGCATCCGACATGATGATCGGCAAGGTGCGGGATACCGTCGCTCAACTCCTTGAGCTCGGCGACTCCGTCAAAGCCGACGATCTCTCCACCCGCATCAAAAGCCTCGGCCAGGAAGCCGTGCGCCAGCTCAAAGACCGTCAGGAACTTTTCGCCGCGGGCCCCGG